>QNAF01000023.1 GCA_003641405.1 Candidatus Zixiibacteriota bacterium
CGCTATTACGATGCTATGCGCGTCCGCAAAATTCATCATGAACTGCGTCTCTATCTGGCGGGTACCGTTAGGTTCGGGACCATTGACGGGACAAGGGAAATTCCGGTTGAGATCATAGCCGTTGGCATTGTATCGTGTGGCACCGCTGACGGTGTGATTACCGCTGGCGTAAGTCCCATCAGGATTAGCAGCAGGACAGATCCAAATCTCCGTCTCATCCACCAGGTTGGTGATATAAGTATCGGTTCCGTAGGAAGTCAGGATCGAGTCAATAAGACGCAGGCAGAGCACGTAGCCGGTTGTCTCGTTTCCGTGCATGGTGCTGGTATGCATTACTTCCGGTTCGTCTTCCTCAACACCCACGTTATCCGATATCTTTGCGAACAGCAGCCCGCGTCCGTCAACAGTGTGGCCGATACTGTCTATCTGGCAGATGGCAGGGTAGTCGATTTCGAACTGGTACATCATGGCCACGTACTGTTCATAGGTCGGATATGTATCCCAGTCTTCCAAGTCTTTCGCATCACTTGCCATCTGAATTTCGACAAGAGATGAGGGGTGGGGAAGAATCTCGTAGTCGTATCCAAGTTCTTCAAAAGCCGCCAATTCTTTCTCGTTGGCGTAGGCGTGGACAATACCGTCCTTGACGTTGTCAATCGAGATGATCCTGGTGATCTTGCTGAGCTCTTCGCGCGAGTCAACCGAGAACCTGAAATAGGTCTCTTTGGCAACCGCAGCCTGAGTCATCAGCAACGCCACCAGAAGGGTCACTGCAAAAACAGCTATCTTGTTCATTAAAAACACCTTACACATATTAGTAGGTCCTATTCTTTCAACTCGGATCTGTGATGTCGGCGAGAGACAAGTAATAAGAAGTAATTGCTCTTCATCCCGTTTCAATATAATGTTAAATGAATATCTGTCAAGGGAATCTACGTCTTTGCGTTTCAACAGGTTTGGGGTGCCGCAATCTGAGTTTTTCAGGGGTCTCTGGCACCGGCGATGTCCGGAGGCGATTGGTTCAGGCTCCTAACGTACGGCGCAGACTCTGCTCTGCGCTTGCTTTTGGGGCTTTGTTGATAAACCCCATAGCAGCGTTGTGTCGGGTCCTGATTTCCCGCCTAAGCGGGAGATTGTGACCCTACACGAAGTGACCTGTCACGTTACATCATGTCACAGAATAGAGTCAGGCCTCATCCCGCCTTGGGCGGGAAAGGGCCTGACTCAACTAAGGAGTTCTGCTGGCAAGGATATCGAATCTCAACATGAACGAAAAGTTTCCTGGTAACGATAGTATGCTTAAGAGATTGTTTGGCAAACAAAAGCGGCTGTCCCTTAGGAGACAGCCGCTTTACTTTTCCGATATAATCATAAACTAAGGGCAGTTCCTTGGGACACTGGTCGGGTGAATAAACAGATGATCAATCAATTGCGAGAGATCTGCGCCATCAATGCCTTCACCCGCATCGACATCCGCTTCAGCTTCGCAGCACAGCACTGCTGTTGCAGGATGGATAAACAAGTAATCGATCAGAACCGAGAGATCACTACCGTCAACACTCTGGGCCGGGTCACAGTCAATGTTGCCCGTTGTCCCTTCGCAACAGGTGAACCTGACGGAGCCGGCAATAAGTTCGGGATCATACTCCCCGGAGTGCGATGCCAGCATTGGATTCCAGAGAGCATATCCGACGATCTGAATGGGATTTGGTCCAACCGTGGCTGTATCGGGAACTGCGAAGGTCAGGCTCACAACAGGTCCGTCGCCAGGCTCAAGGTAGGGGGAAGCCCCACTACTGGTTGCGATCAAATGAAGTGTGGCGCGATCATTCTGTGAATCAACATTAATTTGCAGAGGCATCTCGAAATACTCAGTGCGTAGCCCTTCAAGGGAGTATTCCAGGTACTCCAACCCCATCGGTCCTGCCCAGCTAAACGGGATTCTGATTTCATTCAACGGCAGGTAGTTGTGTACCGATACGTCTACCACCACTGTATCTCCCGGCTCGGCATTAACGTTTTCGATATATATGCTGTCGCTGTATGCCGAGACGAGCCCTTCAAACGACTTAACATAAGGGCCGGACACAGTGTTCATTGTTACCGTTACCGTGTACCATCCCGGATCGTCATATATGTGGCTCGGAGCAGATCCGACATCAATAGCCGTTTCGCCATCGCCAAAATCCCAATCCCAGGTGTTCACTGTCAGACCAAACGCTTTCACATTAAAATCGATAGGTAGCGGTGGTGGTCCGAAGTCGCCAATGGCTTCCGCCTTGCAGGTAAGCCCGGTCAGGGCCTTGATACAGAAGTTGGCCGAGTTGTTGAAGGAGTACAGATCGTTCCATGTGCCACCGTCACGGTAGTAGCTCTGACCTGGCAGGGATGATGACTCAACCATGGTTCGGTAGCTTGCACCAAGCAGAACGGGAATTTCGGAAGTGCAGTCGTAAGGTTGCCCTCCCTGTGAGAGTTGCACGTAAACATAGAAGTCGTTGCCTTCTGTCAGTTGTATGAAACTTCCCAACTCGACCGTATGGAATCCCCTGTATTCGATGGTCCCGGTGCAATTGGCAAGCTCGTCGAGCAACTGGCCGCCTTCGAAACTGTCATAAACCCGTGCGGTGTATGTCACGTTGTCGGTGGCCGTGTAGAAACTGACGGCTCTGAGGAGTTCGTCTCCGTCAGCAATGAAGGCGTTGAATGCTTCGGAACAGTCTGTTTTCGTTTCGCGCCAGCCATGATAGTCATGGAAATAGACGTTCTCGAACGGCATCGGCTGGACACCCACAAAAGACACCGCACCCATGAAAGGTTCCTGGCAGCAGTGTTTGTCATAGTAAGAAATCCAGAAGTAGCCCGCAAAGCCGTACTCCGTCCCCCAACTGTTCTTGATCAGCCAGGCTCCGGGTTGTGAAGCCGGTGTGGGGCGGTCATCATCCCAGCCGACAATAGCGACAGCATGGTTTGGTGGTGTCGATGACCAGGACGGCTGATAGTGATTAAAATCCAGGTCCATATAGTAGGTGTCGTAGTTCAGGCAGGTGCCCACCACGCCACCGGACATTACTCGTTCTTTAATGGTATTGATATTACTAAGGTCAGTCTTGGCAGTAAACCAGTCGATATCCCACGCATAGTAGTAGTGCCAATCCGGGTCCGATCTTGCCGGTGGAACATCAAATGACTGCCCGTCAACATCCCGCACCATACCTTCACCGCGAGTGAGATAGGCTGCGGCAACGAGGTAATCACCGCCCTGGTGGACTTGAAGACCGGCACCGTCCGGAGGATCAATATCGTCGTTGTTGTGCTCGTTGAACCCATTCCACCAGTCAAGATGGTACTCAGCCAGGTTGGGTTCATCTGTTTCGCCGGCGTCTGCCCAGGTGTTTGTCATCAGCAGATTGCCTTCCATTGAAGCCATAGTACCGAATGTCCAGCAGGTGCCACCCATTTGACCCTTGACCGAAGACACATAGTTTTCCCCGCCGACATCGCGCAAATCAAAACTGCTTGGTGGGTCGGCCAATAGCATTGCCGGAGCAAGCGCTATCAAACATGTCACAACAATCGAGGTAGTGGACTTACTGAACATCGGATTTTCTCCCGGAAATAGTTGATTTATAAGAACAGACGTAGTCGAGTATGTTCCTCTGGATAGTTATAACAATATATAGGTTATGAACAGTACGTCAAGTTTGGAACTCTGGCCATTCTGCTCATATACTATCAACGCAGGGGCTAAGCTGTTTGTTTAACGTAAGTTATCCAAGATTCAAGAATTATGAGACAATAACTGTCAGGAGGTCAAAACAGGCCCGTTTTGCTGTGTGTTGTCTGTCGGGACCGGCGCGGATACTGCGGAGGCGGTTCTTTAGCAAACTGCAAGCTGTGGACACCGGCAAATATATGTATGCTCGAGGGTATGTACGGCTACTGCGCTTCGGCGCTGAGAGACCTCCGGGTTTCGGTGGATTCAGGGGGTATTTTCGAGTTTACCGAAGTGCTTCTCCAGACAATCTGGGCAAATGCCGTGAGAAAAATCGACTTCGGAATGTGCGAGAAGATAGTCCTCGACATTGTTCCAATAGTCCTCGCCGTCTCGTATCTTCTTACACCAGGCGCAAATAGGCAGGCATCCCTGCAATTGCTTGATGTGGGCAAGGGATTCTTCAAGATCGACAATCTTCTTCTTGAGAGTGGTTTCGAGATTGACTATCCGCTCACCTGCTCTAATTCGTGCCCTGAGTTCGTCGGCATTGAACGGCTTGGTGACATAATCATCAGCACCGGCCTCCAGGGCCTCGACAATGTTGCCAGAGTTCGTCATGGCGGTTAGCATGATGACATAAGTGAAAGCTCGATCATCATTGGCTTTGATAGCCCGGCATACATCAAGACCTTCCATCCCCGGCATCATCCAGTCCAGGACAGCTATCTGGATATCGGGATTGCTGTTGAAGGTTTCAAGTGCCTCGGTGCCGTCAACTGTGACCAGCAGTTCGTGACCCCACTTGCTCAGGTGCGCTGAGAGGACTTTTCTCGAAATTTTTTCGTCTTCGGCAATCAGTATTTTCATCTCAGTATTCTCTGTGGCTACTTGATGTACGGTTTGACTTGTCTGATTATCTCCGTATTGCGGAACGGCTTGGTGATATAACCATCGGCCCCGGCGGCGAGAACGTTTTGCTTGCTGAATTCTCCGCCGTGTCCGGTCATGAGAAACACGGGTATTGAGGAATCATTCTCCTTGATTTCGACAAGCAACTCTAATCCGTTCATCATAGGCATTTTGATGTCGGAAATGACGAGCGCAATCTTGTTATTCTCTATCAGTTCAAGGGCCTTCTCCCCGGAACCGGCCGCCAGGGTATGAATACCTTCCCGTGTCAAGGTTTTCATGAGCAGCTTTCGAAGAAGATCTTCGTCGTCGACAATGACAACTGCACCCGGAATCCCTTTCTCTGCCGCGCGGACTTTTTCCACCAATGCTTTGGGGTTAATCGGTTTCGTAAGATATCCGACCGCGCCAAGATCGAGCGCTTTCTTGACTGAATCTGCGTCGTTCAGAGCCGTGCACAGGACAACGGGAATTCTGGACAGTCTACTGTCGGCCTTGAGATAGGTCATCATGGTGAATCCGTCCATTACCGGCATCATGATGTCTGAGACGATGATATCCACATCTCCCTCTTCCTCGATATGAGATATGGCCTGTTTTCCGGAATCAGCCCCGGTGACCTCATAGCCGTGCTTTTTGAGAACTGACGAAGCCAGCTTCAACGACACGGGGTCATCCTCTACAATAAGGACTCTCATTTCATCATCAGCCTTTCTGAAGTTGCGGTTTCATTTACGAATGCAGAAACCTCGGTCCGGAGTCGTGTAAATACTTCATGAGCATTCTTGAGATCGCCCTGATCACCCATTTGTTCAAGCTCAGAGCCTATTTCGTGAGCAGCTACACCACCGACATTCCCCAGCGCACCCCTGATCGTATGAGCGGCGTTCCGCAATCTCTCTGCGTCACCGGCCTCAATAGCCTGCTCGATATTCTTCAGCAGTTCTTTACTCTGCTCGTTGAACAGATCGATCAGTTCTTTGAGCAAATCAACATCACCATCGACGATCGTGAGCGCCTTATCGTAATCAAATGTGAGTTTCATGGCTTATCCTACTGTCTTCTATACCTTGGTTGTTTGTTTACGAGATTCTTCGCATTGTACATATTTCTTCAAACAGGCATACAATTTCGCAGGGCTTATCGGTTTGCTGATGTAGTCATCCATGTCGTTGTCCAGGCATTTCTCCCGATCACCGTCCATGGCATTGGCTGTCATTGCTATTATCGGCAGGCGGGCGTGTCCAGTTTCGTGTTCCCAGTCACGAATTGCCAAAGTTGCTTCAAAACCACCCAGAACCGGCATTTGAACATCCATCAGGATGGCGTCGAACTCAGCAGACTTGACAGCGTCAACCGCCAATTGGCCGTTGCCTACGGCAGTGACTTCATAGTTGCGCTTTTGCAGGAGTCTGACGGCTAACATCTGGTTGACCTTGTTGTCCTCTGCCAGCAGTATTTGTCCGTTACAGGTATCGACTGTTGCGGTTGCAGGACGTTCTGCTGGGCCGTCAGCCGCGTCATTGTCTGTATGGCCGTCTTTCTTTTTGCTAAGAGCATTGACGATGGCCTCATACAGTGCTGTTTCTCTGACGGGCTTGGTCAGATAGGCTGCGGCCCCCATTTCACGTGCCCGTATTGAGTCACCTCTACGATGTGCCGAGCACAGCATGATTATTGGGGTTTCGTCAAGTCGGTCTTCTGTGGCTAATTGCTCGATTACCTGAAAACCGTCAAGCTGGGGCATAATGACATCCAGGAGTGTCAGGTCGAACGGGTGACCTTCTGTGCTGGCTGTAGCCATTTTGTCGAGTGCTTCCTGACCATTAGAGGCCGTAGTGGCTTTGAGATCCCAGTTCTCCAAAAGAGCGCTGAAATATCTGCGGTTCGTCAGGTTGTCATCGATTACAAGGACTCTCTTGCCGGACAAGTCGGTTGGCTCGAATGAGACAGCCGGTTTCTGGGTTTCCTGGACGGAAAGGCCTACGACGAAATGTACAGTTGTCCCGGGACTGCCGGTACCGGATTCGTTGGTGGGGCTTTCGATCCAGATCTTTCCGCCCATCAACTCCACGATTTGCCTGGATATTGTTGTCCCCAGTCCAGTGCCGCCATACTTGCGGGTTGTCGATCCATCGACCTGCGTGAAGCTTTCGAATATCTTATAGAGTTTGTCTTCGGGAATACCGATGCCGGTATCCGACACGCTGAAATGGAATGTCGGTTTACCGTTTAAAGTTTCCAGTTCAACACGGAGAGTGATATTGCCTTCTTCGGTGAACTTGACGGAGTTTCCGACCAGATTGATGATGACCTGCTGCAGGCGGGTAGGGTCGCCGATGAGACTATCCGGAACCAGGGGATCGACATACAGTATCAGCTCTACTCCCTTTTCTTCAGTGCGTAACGTCAGGGGTCCAATGGCCGATTCGATTGTTTCGCGCAGACTGAAATCGATCAGTTCCAGATCCATCCGACCAGCCTCGATCTTCGAGAAATCCAGGATGTCATTGATAATCTGGAGCAGGTTATCGGCTGATGTTTTCACCATTCCGAGGTACTCGCGCTGTTCTTCCGTGAGGTTGGTATCCAGCGTTAGTGATGTCATCCCGATAATGCCGTTCATGGGGGTACGGATTTCGTGGCTCATGTTAGCCAGGAAGTTGCTCTTGGCTTCGTTTGCTGCTTCTGCCTCTGCTTGGGCCAAACTCAGTTCTTGAACGACCTTCTGCAATTGGTTGGCGTTCTCTTCCTGGAATTCCTTGGCCATCCGGAGGTCTTCGGCATACTGCTGCAGTCGATCCTCGCTAAGCTTGCGTTCGGTGATGTCCATTGCGACGGAGAGGAATCCTGTGATCTGATCGTTCTCATCGTAAATGGCACTAACTACCAGGTTCACTGTGATATGCGAGCCGTTTTTCTGTACGTACGTCCATTCCCGTTCTTCGTAGATGCCGGTTCGAGCATTGGCTATGAGTACTTCAAAGCCCTTAACCCGGTGTCCCAATTTCTCGGTCAGTTCTTTGCCTCGGTCGATGATTTCAGATCCCAGGTGAAAAACTTCAGGAGTGTGTTTGCTAACAAGCTCCTTGGATACGTAACCAAGCATACGTTCGGCGCCTGCATTTAACAGAGTTATCAGGCCTTCGGTGTCGGTGACGATGATTGCGACCTGGCGTGATGAATCCATGACACTCTGCAACTGGGAGAGCGCACGGGCAAGAGCCTTCTCGGACGCCTTCTGCCCCGTGATGTCATGAGCGGCGGCGATGATGCCTACCGGCTGTCCATTGCTGTCTTGCATCAACGAGCAACTCTGCCATGTAGGGAATGTTCGTCCATCCCTGGTGACGTGACCGACTTCACCCTCGCGGCTGCCCGTAACCATCAACTTCTGGTTAAATGGTTTGACATCGTTTTTCAGTTGCTCCTCAGTATGGAACACACTGAGGGGTTTGCCTTCGAGTTTCTGTTCCTCCCATCCATGCATATCAGCCCAGGCCGAGTTGACGAACTGGATGTTCCCTTCGAGATTTGTCAGCGCAATGCCATCTCGGGACTGCTCCATGGCTGCTTTCATGCGAAGCAGTGAATCCTGTATTTTCTTCTGTTCTGTAATGTCGCGGACGCAGGCCAGAATTCTGTCTTCTGTCAACCGAACCATACGTGCCTCGAAATGGCGCCGGCCCTGTGGAACGGTGAGTTCGTAGTTAAGCATTTGAGACTGGCCGGTGTTCAACGTACTCTTGATTCTTTTCATGATAGACACCAGGGCGTTGTCGGGGAATCCGGCGTCTCGGATGTTCTTTCCGATAATCTCATCGAGCGGGATGGATATAGCTGCCTCATCGTGGACATTGACATCGATGTAGGTGCCATCCCTGGAAAGCACGAATATCAAGTCGGGCATCGCCTGCAGGAGAGCTTTGTTTCTCTTCATATTTTCCTTCAGCGCTTTTTCTGCCTCTTTGCGCTCGGCGATATCACGAACGAGACCAACCGCGTGCCACTGGCCATTCATTTGCAGCGGTGAGATCGACAATTCGACAGGAAACTCCGTACCGTCCTTTCTGAACGCTGTGAGTTCCAGGGTTTTACCCATTGCAGCGCCTTCTCCAGTTGCGAGGAAGTGTGGCATAGCCTTATGATGTGCTTCGTGGTAACGTTTCGGGGCAATGAGGTCATGCAAGTTTCTGCCCTTTGCCTCGCTGTTCGAATAACCGAATATATGTTCAGCCGCATTGTTCCAGAAAGATATATTGCCCTGATCGTCCATCATAATGACCGCATCCATAACAGATGCAGTGATCCTGCTGAGCATCCCTTCTCTGTCCCCAAGGCTTGCCATAGTCAGGCGGAGTTTCCGGTTAAGGTATTTCACTCGGAGCAAACCCAGGACAACTATGATCACGGTGATAGTTGCTAACAACAACCATGGGCCGTATTGATCTGTCACATCCCGAAATGTTACCTTACCATAGTCTTTGTAGGGGCCCACGCGAAGGTATTTCAGACATTCATTCACCGGTTGATAGTTGTGAGGAATTGTCCAACCGGCGGATCTTGCCGCTTCGGCGGCGGGATCATCCGGAGACATTCCAAGCAGAGCAACGGCGACTTGTTCCGTCAGTTTGTCGAAGATGTGCTTGACCTCGGCAAATGGCCACTCCGGATATGTATCCGTAGAATGAGAAAATGGGTAATAGCAAGCGTGCTTATGGGTATGATCGTGAGAAATTACACTGAAGTTCTCCAGGGAGATTTTCCCTTCAAATGCCATTTGCTCAAGTAAACCGGTTCGGACACAACCGGCATCAACAATGCCATTACGCACCGCATAGACAACCGCATCGTGGGTTCCACCGAAGCTCAAATCAGCAAAGTCCTCATAAGGATCAATCCCGTGTTTTTTCAGTTCCCTCCATGACATTTGCCAGCCGCCGAATGACGTTTCTTCAACAGCCATGAAGTTCTTTCCTCGGAGGTTATCAAGGCTTTTGATATCGTTACGGTCAGCCCTGAAGAAAATCACCCCACCGAAAACCGTATATGCTTTACCCAGACACAGGTTTTTCAGTGTTGCCATGTGGCTGATTCCGTACAGGTATTCCAACTCTACATAGAAAGAGGGATTAACCAGGATGAAATCCACATCTCCGTGTTCTACGGTTGGACTGACTTCATCAAAACCGAGCGGCACAATAGTGAAAGAATATCCCGGGATTTTGTCTGTCAAGTATTCAGCAGTCGGTCCCCATTTTTCCAGACACCTTTCTGCGCTACGCTTGGCAAGAACACCAATCTTGACGGTATCAGGAGCAGTCTGCTGCGCCTGAATTGTCCTGACAGAAAAAGGCAGCAACATGGTCAATGCCGTGATGACTGTGAAAGTAACCAGTCGTTCTATAGTTGTGTTTCGCACCACACGCACCACGTTGACTTGAGAAACCGATGGCTCGGTGTTCTTACTGGTGGTTGCCATCGCGAAATATCCCCTTCACTAAAACCACAAAAAACTGTCTCTCCGACACTTGCTCCGGAAGGTTCGATATCAGGGCGACGAGAGACAGGCAAAATTTTCTATTGTGCCCATTATCGGTCGGTATTGAGACTGTCTTAACGCCGGATAAAGCAGTTGGCTGACAGTTTCAATATGAAACTGGTGTGCAAGAGTGCCCCACCAGCTTGGAACCTGTTGATAAACCCCATAGCAGCGTTGTGTCGAGTCCGCAAAGCGGGATTGTGGCCCGACACGTAAGATCATGTCACAGTTCTTGTAGGGCAGGAGCCCATAGGCTCCTGCCGTCCGTTTTCAAAGGCAGGATCACAGGGATCCTGCCCTACTGACATTCGCGCGAAGCGCGAGAACGTGTCGCACAAAGACGGCAGGTTCACAAGCAACAGTAGGTCGGATTCCGAATATGTACCGTTGGAGTGAGAAACCCGACATCTTTCTCTGGTCTCGGGATCAACGATTTTGAATAGTGGTGTCAGGGAACAACCGGTCTGTAGTGGTGTTAGAATGGAGATATTAGATTGACTGTCAGGCAACAGTTTTCCTTTCTCTAACGACAGCTATCATGTCTGCCGACATAACAAACGAGGAGACGGATTATGAGGTTCGATAACATCATTCAGGCCATCGGCAGAACGCCCATTGTAAGAATCAACAGGCTGACCGGCAAGGATGACGCCACGCTGTACGCCAAGCTGGAGAGCTTCAACCCGGGCGGTTCCATCAAGGATCGTATCTGTGCGGCGATGATCGAAGTAGCCGAGCGGGACGGCAAACTGAAACCCGGTATGGCCATTGTTGAGCCGACTTCGGGTAATACCGGTATCGGTCTGGCAATGGTGGCCGCAGCCAGGGGATACCGTTGTGTATTCACCATGCCGGAGACGATGAGTCTGGAACGGCGCGCGCTGCTCAAGATGTATGGCGCTGAACTGATCCTGACTCCCGGCCCGGAAGGCATGAAGGGTGCGATTAAGAAAGCCGAAGAGCTGGCAGCACAAGGCGAGTACTTCTATCCCAACCAGTTTAGCAATCCTGTCAATCCAGAGATACACCGTAAGACCACCGGTCCTGAGATTATGGAGGATCTTGGTAATATTCATCTTGATGCGCTGGTAGTCGGAGTCGGTACGGGGGGGACAGTGAGCGGTACCGGAAGTGTTCTCAAGGAGAAGTATGGTTGTAGGGTTGTGGCGGTGGAGCCGGATGCTTCACCGGTGATCTCCGGCGGTGATCCGGGTCCGCATCCGATTCAGGGCATTGGTGCCGGGTTTATTCCGGAGAACTATGACGCTGCGGTCGTGGATCAGGTAATTCGCGTGAAGAACGAGGATGCTTTCGAGATTTCGCAAGCAATGGCTAAGAAAGAGGGGATTCTTGTCGGGATATCCTCTGGTGCCGTGATCTGGGCGGCTTTGCAGGTTACCCGCGATTTTGGGGCAGGAAAGACAGTTGTAGCAATTGTGCCGGATACCGGCGAGCATTATATTTCAACTGCGTTGTTTACAGATCAGGACTAACTTGAAGCAGGATTCGTTCGATACTGAAACGTATGTCAGCATTTATTGAAGATATCAGGGCGATCTATCGCAACGACCCCGCCTGCAGGAATATTGAGTTCCTGTTCTACCCGGGGTTCCGGGCCATTGTTGCCCACAGGGTAATCCATTTTCTGTGGAATCTCGGCATTCCTCTGCTACCGAGGATACTATCTGAGATCAACCGTTTTATGACCGGGTTGGAAATTCATCCGGGGGCGCAGATCGGGCCGGGGTTTTTCGTTGACCACGGTGCCGGTGTTGTCATCGGCGAAACAACCCGGATGGGCAGCAATTGCGTTCTCTTTCACAACGTAACATTGGGTGGAACGGGGAAACATCACGGTAAGCGCCATCCTACGCTGGGGGACGATGTATTTGTGGGAACCGCTGCAACATTGCTGGGACCGATTACGGTCGGCAGTAACGTCAAGATCGGTGCCAATAGTTTTATTGTGATGTGCGATGTTCCGTCAAATACGACTGTGGCCGGAACTCCGGCAAAGATAATCAAGCGCGACGGTTTGCGCTGTGACGAGGACCTTCCCCGGACACGTCTGGTACCGGTGATTGCTGAGTAGTCTCCAGCGCCGGGTTACTTGCTTCCTACGAAACCAACTCCGGTAATTCCGCCGTCATAGACCAGTACATGCTCATCTCTGCCAGCTTGATGACGAACTCCTCCATGCTGGCCGGTTTGACTATATAGCTGTTTGCCCCGGCTTTGTATGCTTTTGAGATTTCTTCCTGTTGGTTGGAAGTAGTCAAGACAACAACCGGGATTCCTCTTGTTCTGTCGTTTGTTCTTAAAGTGGTAAGAAATTCAATCCCGTCAATACCGGGAAGTCCAAGATCCAGAAGAATCATGTCCGGAAACGATTGTCTGTTTGTTGAGTCAACGTTGTTCTGTGTCAGGAAGGCCAGCCCTGATTCAGCATCTGCGAAGCGGGATATCTGGCAGGGCAGTTGACTCTCCATTACCGTTGCCGATACCAGATTGGCGTGATTGTCATTGTTGTCTATGTGCATCAAATGAAGCAATTTCTTCGACATGCAGGTTCTCCTTCCAGTTGCAGTCTACACCCGCTATCGGTCAGGAGGGATGTCTCGCCACAACCGCCCCGGCGTGCCGTTGTTGCCAGAGATGACTAACTTGCGACAGTACTCTGAGTTAGGCTGACTGCTGGAAGGGTGGTCAATCGTAGCACAAAACACGAATTGTAATCATTCTAAACAATTCCCCAATGTCAGTAGATCAAAATCCACAGCGATACCACGGTTTCATTGCAAGTTGCATCTTTTATTGGTTTTGCTGGCGACCCGCCCTTTGGGGCCTGTTGATAAACCCTGTGTCTGGCAGATGTCCACATCTGCCAGATGACACGGCACATGTGGACATCTGCCGCGCACAAGAGCGTCTCTGCCTGGCAGTCAGGTGAATCCGTGGAGGTGTCAGATAGTAGCCACCCAGAGAAATCTGGCGAAGCCGGATTCAGCCGGGTGGGCTTCTCTATCGGTTTCACCATCTGGAAGGAAGGAGCAGGCAAAAAAAAGCCCTCCGCAGAGGGCTTGTCAGTCGTCCTTCCGAACACCGGCTATGATCTTCTCGGCCTCGACCACTTCCGGAGTATTCAGAGGGATCTCACGCGGTCCAAACTGGATCGACGTGACCAGATCAAGGCTGTACGCCACCTCCGAGTCTACGAGGTAGATCCTCAAGACGTTGTCGGAGATGCGGTAGCAATCCTTAGGGCGGCTGCGAAGGAACTTGTACTCGTAGAGGTCTCCGTCCGTGAACCAGACCCTCAGGAAGTACTCCACCGCACGATCTCCCTTCGGAAGGAGTCCGCAGATCGGACAGAGTCCATCGATCTTTGATCGACGAGTCTGTCGATCAAAGAGACGGCCTGTCCAGGCAGCTACAGCCTTGACCAGAGTGCTGTGTGTGCAGTGTAGATGTCTCACCGTACTGTCCTTTGCCATTTGGCGGTTCACGTTAGGGTTACATAATGCGCCCTGTTCACCTCCGGAGCTATGCAGACGCAACCATCGTCGGCATTGAGCCCAAAGTGATGGACGTAGAGCGTTAGAAATACGCTGTATTCCTTCTTGTTTTCTATTTGCTGTCAACTAATCCTCAAGTGATCTGGTTGCTGTTTTGTTTCCGTCGAAGCGGACCCTGATAGTACAGGATCAGGGATTTCTACGCAAGAGATAATTAGAAGTTCATTATCGGAGTTTGAAACCGTCTGATTAGTCAGGAAATGATTAAATACGGGGGGAGACGGCCTGTCAATTACCAGATACCAAGCTTGTCCTTGGCCAGATCGGAACACATTTCCTTGGGATCCCAGGGCGGATTCCAGACAACGATCATCTCTGCTTTGGTGATACCCTCAACTTTCTCAGCAGCCTGTTGCGCCTTTGTCACAAGCACATCGCCGTAAGGGCAGGCCGGCGTAGTCAGGGTCATCTTGATTTTGGCTTCGCCAGCGTCATCAACATCAACGTCGTAAATGAGTCCCAGATCAACGATTCCAAGCATCATTTCCGGGTCTTGCACCCGTCGAAGGGCCTGCATGACGCCTTCCTTGAGTGCTTCTTTCATTGCTGAGGACTCAGACATCAGTGTTCTTCCTCAGTTGATATGCTCTTGGAGTTGGTGGTGCCGTCTTTGAAATTTTTCATCCCCTCCACGAGCGTTACCCAGGCCAGAAGGGCGCACTTGATACGAACCGGGAACTGTCTGACACCCTTGAGGGCATCGAGATCCTCGTGATCGCCGGGAACTTCCTCGGATTCGCCTTTGAGCATTTTCTTGACGGCTTCGGCGATTTCCTGGACCTCCTCAAACGTCTTTCCCTTGGTGATCTCTGCCAGGATAGATCCCGAAGCTGTTGATATTGCGCATCCGCGGCAGTCAACGTGCACATCTTTGAACACGTGGTTTTCCATCTCAATGTCCACAGTGATTTCGTCGCCGCAGGAAGGGTTCATACCGTCCGAAGAAATATCTGTTTTCTCCAGTGGTTTCTTGCCGCGTGGTGACTTGTAGTGGTCGAGAATAATCTCTCGATACATATCGTCCAGTGATGAACTCATAAGCCGAAATACTTCCTCATCTCAACGAGCGCTGCCACAAGGGCGTCGATGTCTGCTTCGTCGTTGTAAATATAC
>QNAF01000024.1 GCA_003641405.1 Candidatus Zixiibacteriota bacterium
CTGTATTTGTTCCGGGTTGTTCACTTGACAGATACGGTAATCGGTTCGTCATTGGTATTATGACTATCAGGCAGATGCAACCCCATGATCTTAATTTCTGTCTCGAATGCGTCAAACGCGAAGGCTGGCTGAGTGAGACCAGGGCCACGTTTGAGTGTTTCCTTAATCACGATCCGCTGGGGTGCTTTGTGGCTGAAGATGCCGGTCGGAGCATCGGCATGATTGTAGCTACTCCGTACGATTCTGCGGGTTTCCTCGGCGAGCTAATAGTGGTCCCGGACATGCGCGGGCGCGGATTGGGAAAACGACTCATGGAGCATGCAATTAAGTATCTGCACGAACAGGGCTGCGGTAGCGTCTATCTCGATGGCGACACGCTGGCGGTCCCGCTATACGAGCGGCTGGGTTTCAAGACAGTCTGCAGGTCGCTTCGGTTTGTGGGGCGTGTGGAGCCACAGGAGTCTCGTTCTGTAAGAGCGATGAGAACCGAAGATCTGGACCTTGTAGCATCACTGGACAGGGCTGCATTTGGCGAAGATCGAAGTGCACTGCTGAGATTTCGTTTTGACAGATTCCCGGAACTGTGCCTCGTGACGGCTACCAACGACGCTGTTGCTGGCTACATCATGGGACAGCCGGGTCATGGTGTGGTAACGGTAGGTCCGTGGTATGTCTCCGAGTATCTACGGGAGCCGCTCGACTTGCTGAGCGCAATGGCGTGTCTGATCGGGGATTTGAGACTCCGTCTGGGTGTCCTGGAATCAAATGAAAGCGCTGTGGGGCTAATGCGTTCTCTCGCCACATTTGAAGAAACGGAGCCCTCCTGGCGCATGGTGCATGGGCCGGATTCCGGTCTGGGCGCTTCATATCAGTTGTATGCCATCGGTTCCCCCGCCAAGGGGTGAGAGGAAGGGGGATGCCTGAGTCAAGTCGTTGGGTTTCTTCCCCGATTGACATAGCAAACAAGATGTCGGGTTTCTCACTCCAACGAACCATGTTCGGAACCCGACCTACTCAGAAGCTGAGGTCATTGGACGTTGCCCCATCGGGAAAAAACCCCTTGAACCCATCCCGGCTTGGGTGTATACTCCGACAACTTAGCCACGGAAACAAGTATGTTCGAAAAACAACGGACTGTTAAGCAGGAAATCTCCCTATCAGGTATCGGGTTACACACCGGTAACAAATGCGTGATAACATTCAAACCCGCGCCGCCCGATCACGGAATCCGGTTCGTTCGCACGGACCTTGACGGCAACCCGTCGGTCATTGCGGATATCGACCACGTAGTCGACATATCCCGGGGCACCACGCTTCAGATGGGCGAGGCCAAAGTCCACACGGTTGAGCACGTACTGGCAGCGTTTGCGGGTCTTCAGATCGACAACATGATAGTCGAACTGGACAGCAATGAACCGCCGATAGGTGATGGCTCGGCCAAGCCGTATGTGGACAAGCTGCTCGAAGCCGGAATTGAGAACCAGAACGTCGACAAGTTCTACCTCAAAATCGACGCCCCTATGTCCTACAGCGAATCGGATCGCGGCGTTGACCTGGTTGTTATGCCATCGGATGAACTCCGCATCACTTTCATGATCGACTACAAGAACCCCGCGTTGGGAACACAGTACACGACGTTAGTGGACCTTGAGAAGGAGTTCGTCGAAGAGTATGCAGCGGCGCGGACGTTCTGTTTTCTCTCCGAGATCGAGTCACTCAAAGAGCAGGGACTGATAAAAGGCGGCGGACTGGATAGTGCCATTGTTATCTATGATTCCGATCAAGGGCAGGTAGAAGTTGACCGGATACGCAAGGCGCTTGATCTTAAAGACGAGGCGTTTGTCGGCGAGACCGGAATTATCAATGATATCCCACTGCGTTATTACAACGAGCCGGTCAGGCACAAGACTCTCGATCTGCTGGGTGACCTGTTGCTGATCGGTGCGCCGTTCAAGGGGCACGTGCTGGCGGCACGGTCCGGGCACGCCGCGAATATCGCGCTGGCCCGCAAGATGCGTGAACTATACGACAAGAAGAAAATCGAGCGCAAGTACTCACGCGGCGGCGAAGCGTTCCTTGATATTCGGGCGATATTTGATATCCTGCCACACCGGTACCCGTTCCTGCTGGTGGATCGCATTCTTGATTTGATCCCCGGTAAGCAGGTAGTGGCGATCAAGAACGTCACGATCAACGAACCGTTTTTCCAGGGGCATTTCCCCGGGCGACCGGTCATGCCGGGTGTGCTGATAATCGAGGCCTTGGCGCAGGCGGGCGGGGTGCTGTTGCTGAATGCTATCGAGAATCCGGAAACCAAGCTGGTTTATTTTATGTCGATCAACAACGCCAAGTTCCGCCGGCCGGTCACGCCGGGCGACCAGCTACGGTTTGAACTTGAGATGCAGGCGTTCCGACGTAACACATGCAAAATGACAGGCAAAGCGTTTGTAGAAGATAAGGTTGTGGCCAGTGCTGATTTCATGGCCATGATTGTAGACCGATGAGCAATATCCATCCTACAGCAATAGTTTCACCCAAAGCCGAACTGGCCGATGATGTCACAGTCGGTCCGTATACGATTGTCGAAGAAGATGTCGTGATCGGCAAGGGTAGCCAGATAGCGTCTTCGGCGCTGATCGCGAGCGGTGCCACTCTCGGCGAGAATGTCACGATAGCGCACGGCGCGGTGATAGCCACGCAGCCGCAGGATTTGAAATTCGGCGGTGAGAAGACTCGGGCGGTAATCGGCGATAAGACCGTTGTGCGCGAGTACGCCACGATCAACCGGGGGACAGACGCCAGCGGCCAGACGGTTATCGGCAAGGACTGCCTGTTGATGGCTTACTCGCACGTGGCGCACGACTGCATTATCGGTGACAACGTGATACTAGCCAATTCCGTGAACCTTGCCGGGCATATTGAGATTGACGATCACGCTATCCTTGGGGGGGTTCTTCCGGTGCACCAGTTTGTCAAGATTGGCGCGCATGTTATGATCGGCGGCGGGTTCAGGGTGCAGCAGGATATTTGCCCCTACGCGCTGGTCGGCGGGTATCCGTTGAAAGTGATCGGGCTGAATGCACTGGGACTAAAACGGCGCGGATTCAACCCCGAGGTCGTAAAACAACTTGGGAAAGTGTTCAAACTGTTGTTCTTCTCGAGTCTGAATACCACACAGGCGGTGGAGAAGATCAAATCTGAGATTGAGATCATCCCGGAAGTCCAGGTTATTCTTGATTTCCTTGAGCGCTCCAACCGGGGGATAGTTAAGGCTAAGTAGCGGGGCGAGGGTGATTCAGGAAACGGGAGGAAGCGGCTATGTAGTGCAGAATCCTTCAGCGATTCTGCCATGGTTTGCGGCAGAACCATTTCAGATTCTGCTCTACCACTGTTGCAGAGATCAAGCTGTCTGCCTAAAATATATTTATACAGGTTCGGGTACACAATATCTATGTCTGTTGTAGAAGTCATAGGAATCTTCCTAGTGCTCATCGCATTCAGCAGTTTGTTCAGTTGGCTGGAGACGAGGAGGCTTAACACAGCCCGAGCATTGCGTCTCCGAGCAGAAAGATTGCAGGAGGAGGCACTGGAACTTGACAAGGCAAAGCAGAAGATACAGGAGGATAGGGAGGAAGCATCACTAGAGCTGGACAAGGTCAAGCAGGAGGAGGCACTGGAACTTGACAAGGCAAAGCAGAAGATACAGGAGGATAACGAAGCAGTTCGAACGCTTGCCGAAGAAAAATCTCAGGGGTTTCCGTGGCTCGGCACAGCCTATGCACAGTACTTCTATTTACGAGACATGGAGACAGCAGATTATCTCGAACATAAGTCGCACCCCGCTCGTAGGTCAGCAGAGAGAGTTCGCGAAATAGCGCGGCACCGACGCCGCGCTGAGAAAGCTTACCGAGTGCTTAAGTATCAACTTGAGTACTACGAGAACCTATTCCCGTGGCTTGTTGACTTCAAGGGGGAAGATCTCGACGATCTTATAGAGAAGATTCTAGGTGACTCCAAGGAGGACTCTACTGAGAAGGAAGGCAAGGACCCCGCACGCAAATGGTTGACGGAGGCAGAATACAGCAGGCTTGCTACAACGGAGAAGTTCCAACTCGCACTGGACAGGTTTTGGCAGAAAAAAAAGAGCAAGTGGGAAATCGGTAGAGACTATGAGCGGTATGTGGGATTCCTCTTCGAGAGAGACGGTTATCAAGTCAGTTTTCAGGGTATCATCAAAGGTCTTGCTGATCTTGGCAGAGATCTGATCGTACAGAGAGACGGAGAAACACAGATCGTGCAATGCAAATGTTGGTCGAAGTACAAGACCATCCACGAAAAACACATCTTTCAGCTTTTTGGAACTACAGTCGAATACTGGCTCAAGCAAAGGGGTAACAGATCCCCCGATTCGCTCGGTCTCAGCGATATTCAAGTAGGAGGGACGTTTGTGACATCCACTGTCTTATCTGACCCAGCCAGAGAGTTTGCTAGTGTATTGGGGATATCTGTTAGAGAAAATTTCCCGCTGGTAAAATACCCTTCAGTGAAATGTAATATCTCTGGACGTACCCGTGAGAAGATATTTCACCTTCCATTCGATCAGCAGTACGATACTACGCGTATTGAAGAAGAGAGGAACGAATGCTATGTAGAAACGGTTGCTGAAGCAGAATCACGCGGTTTCAGACGCGCGTTTAGATGGAAAGGTGGAAATGAGGGGGGCAGCTAACATCGTCTACTCAGCTATGTAGGGCAGCATCCCCGCGATGCTGCCATCGTACCAAATCGGCAGGATCACAGGGATCTTGCCCTACTACTTGTCGAAGCATGTGGGTTAGGGTGCAGGCCAGTGGGGCTGATATTTCCTCTTTCTGTGGCCGAGAGTTCTGCGTACCTTGGCGCAAAGGTGCTTTGGACGAGAATCGGACCTATATGAAGAAATTGAAAACAGCAGTAGTCGGCGTTGGGTCGCTTGGGCGGCACCATCTAAGGTGGTTGTCGAAACTGGACAACTCCGAGCTAATCGGACTGTACGATATTGACCGTGAGAGGGCTGGCGAATTTGCCGCCGAGTACGGTGTGATGGCTTTTGACTCTCTCGACGCGCTGGCTGAGCAGGTGGAAGCTGCCTCGATCGTTGTTACTACGTCGGCGCATTTCGAAGTTGCTTCGCGGCTGCTGGAGAAAGGCATTCACTGTCTGATCGAGAAACCGATAACACAGAAGCTGGAAGAATCGACTCGCCTGCAGGAGATCGCCGATGAGACAGGCGTGAAAGTCACAGTCGGTCAGATTGAGCGGTTCAACCCGGCAGTGAAATCGCTCGACGGGCTGGATGTCAGGCCTTCGTTTATCGAGGCCCATCGGTTAGCGGCGTTTGACCCGCGCGGAACAGATGTGGCCGTCGTACTCGACCTGATGATCCACGACATCGATCTGGCGCTTATGTTTGTGCAGTCAGAGGTTGCAGATATTCAGGCGTCGGCCGTCGCAGTGATATCCGATCAGGTTGATATAGCCAACGCCAGATTGACATTCGAGAACGGCGCCGTGGCAAACCTGACGGCGTCGCGGATATCGCTCAGGCCGATGCGCAAACTCCGCATTTTCCAGAAATCCGGCTACTACTCACTTGACCTTGCCGCCAAACAGGCCGACCTGTATCGCTTAGCAGAGCCGGGCGAGAAGGCCGAAGGTATGCGTCTGCCATTGGGGAAATCCGGCAAGGATATCATCTACTCCAAGAAAGAGGATTCCGGTCAGGATATGCTGGGTGCTGAGCTTGAGAGTTTTCTAGATGCCATCATCAATGACACGCCCGTGGCGGTTTCTGTTGCCGATGCTTCCGAAGCTCTCCGTGTGGCGCTTAAGATCGAACGGATCGGTCTGGAATCCATTGCAACCATGATGGGGGAGAAACCATCATAGATGGGCACCCCGTTGCTGTTTGTGTCTGCGGGTGATCCTTCCGGCGACAACGCTTTCAGTCGCGTTTTCGCCGCGCTTAAGTTGCATACTCCCGATCTGGAACTGATCGGTCTGGGTGGACCAAAACTTCTTGAGCTTGATCAGGAACAGTTTGCCGACAGTTCCGATCTGGCAGTGCTGGGATTTTGGGAGGTCGCCAAGCGCGCCTCTTTCTTCCGTAAGCTGCTTGGTAAGTGTGTGGTCGAGATCGCCGAGCGACGACCGTCAGCAGTTGTGCTTGTGGATTATCCGGGGTTCAACTTGAGACTGGCGAGGAGAATCAAGCAACTTGGCATTCCTGTTATCTACTATATCTCTCCGCAGGTTTGGGCGTGGGGGAAAAGGCGGGTGGGGTTGATTCGTGAGTGTGTTGATCGCATGATCGTGATTCTTCCGTTTGAACAAGCGTTCTTCAAGCAGCATGATATCGCGTGTGATTTTGTAGGTCACTACTTGCTGGAAGATATCCCTGAGAACTTTATCGGTTCGGAACCACCGGGGAACAAGCAGGTTGCATTAATGCCGGGGTCGCGGCGACAGGAAGTCGATCGCATGTTGACACCAATGCTGGAAACAGCGCGTTTGCTGAATCAGACACACGGGAGCAACGCCGTGGTGGCCGCGGTCAAGGGACTTTGCGACTACGAAGCCGCGGTGAAGGGTTACAGTGATTATGGCGTAAAGGTGTCGTACGAAGATTCCCGGAAGACGGTATGCGAATCGGACCTGGTTCTGACTGCTTCCGGAACGGCGACGCTGGAGACAGGGATTATCGGCCGCCCCATGGTTGTTGTTTACAAGACAGGATTTATCACCTACCAGATTGCTCGCCGTCTGGTCAAACTCGATAAGATCGCGTTGGTAAACTTGGTGCTGGGGAAGAAAGTAGTGCCTGAGTTGATTCAGGAACAGGCTACAGCCGAAAACATGGCACAGGCTATGACACGTTACTGGACCGAAAGTGACTACAGGAGAGAAGTTTGTGAGTGGCTGGGAGAGGTGCCAAAACTGCTCGGTGGAGTTGGTGCCTCGAAACGTGCAGCAGAACTGATTGGCAAATACCTATGATTTGGTTGTACCGTACATTTATGTCCGTAGTCCTGGCGCTGGTGTATCCTTATGGAAGGTTGCGGGCAGCCTTTGGAAGTAAACTGTGGCGAGGACGGCTGGGATTGATCGACCCTCGCGATGAAACGGACATTTGGATGCACGCGGCTTCGGTGGGCGAGACCAAAGTGTTGTCGTACTTGATTGCGTACCTGCGAGAGAAGAAGCCGGACTTGCGCATTCATTTTACGGTCATAACTTCAACCGGTTTTCAGACAGCGAGAAGTACGTTCTGTGAGGCAGATGATACTCCGGTGACGGTTTCTTTTTTTTCGTTGGATGCGAACATTGCCGTGAAACGGACACTTGACCGACTGCGACCAAAGATGGTGGTGGTAGCGGAGACAGAAATCTGGCCCAATCTCATTGCTCAATGCTCCGCTCGCAGCATACCGCTGGTGCTTGTCAACGGTCGAATGTCTGAGAGTTCGTTTGGCAGGTACAGGTTGATCACAAAGCCTTTGAGCTCCCTTTTGTCCCGCTATAGCCGTTTCTTCTTCAAGACAGAGCAGGATCAGGAACGGTATGCCCATTTTGGTGTGAAGCCTGAGAAGTCTGTGGTGGCGGGGGATATGAAATTCGACGCCCCGCTGTTGCCACGTTCGGAAGACGGAATACGCCAAATGCGCCATCAGCTTGGCGTCACAGAAGAGCAGTTTATTTTCGTCGCCGGTTCTACGCGACCGGGCGAGGAGGAGATTCTTCTGGACGCATACCGCGCGGTCAGGGACAATCACCCGCGGATTCGGCTCGTACTTGCACCCCGCCACCTTGAGCGTCTTAATGAAATCAGGGCTTTACTGGAGTCGCGGAATATCACTTACTACCTGTATGGTCAAAAGCCACTCGAGGACGCAGTGATACTGATTGAACGTATGGGAATCCTCAACGATATTTACATGGCCGCTGATCTTGCATTTGTTGGCGGCACGCTGGTGGATATTGGTGGGCACAATATCCTTGAGCCGGTCTGGGCGGGTACGCCGGTGCTGTTCGGTCCCTATTTGAATAACGTGACAGAAGCTGCGGAGTACATCACGGATCATGACTACGGTCAGAGGGTGGAATCATCGGAAGAGATGACAGCGCTGCTTGAAGAGATCATATCGGGTGCCCGGACATTTGAGCGGAAGACCGCAGATCATCCGGCACACTCGGCCGCAGCCGAGGCCGGTAGCTATATTCTGGAGCAACTGTGTCATGCTTGAATCAGTGTGGAAGAAGATCATTCGGCGGAAATCTCTTTCGCTGTGGGCGTTGCCGGCATTGCTTCTGTGGCTGTGTTCGTTCATATACCGTCTGGCATTTCTGATTCGTAGAGCCACGGCGGCAGAACCCGTGACATTGTCGGTTCCCGTAATATCCATCGGCAACATTTCTGTCGGTGGATCAGGCAAGACACCGCTGGTTGCTTTTCTGTCTCAAGATCTACAGCAATGCGGAGTGCGGGTGGGAGTAGTCCTGTCTGGTTACGGGCGGACGATTACTGAGCCAATTCTCGCTTCAGGCTACAAGGTCGAGAAGATGGATGTATCCGCCACCGGTGATGAGGCGATGCTCCTTGCCACGCTGTTGCCTGATGCTGTGTTTTCCATCCACGCGGTTAAGGCTGAGGGTGCGCGAGTCCTGGCAGAGTCAGGCAAGGTAGACATTATTGTCGTGGACGATGGTTTTCAGCATTTTGGCTTGGCGCGTGACATTGATATCGTCACGTACGATGCCGCCGTTGAGGCACGGCATTTGAAATCTTTCCCCTACGGTATTCTTCGTGAGCCAATCAAGGCACTGAAGCGTGCCGATGTTATCATAATAACCAGAGCAAAATTCGCGCAGGATCTCAATCGCATCAAGGACCGTTTGAAACTAATCAGTCCAAAGGCCGAACTATACAGCGCCGGATTCGAGACGACAAATCTGGTAGGCAGTAACCGTAGTATGTCGGTCAAGTATATCGAGGACAAGTCAGTATTCCTGTTTGCGGGAATTGGGAATTTCGAGTCGCTCAAACGTCAGGTAACAATGCAATCCGGGGATCTCGATTACGCTTTGGAGCTGTCGGATCATCAGGAGTACGATCAAACGCTGCTGCGCGAGATCAAGGAGCAGGCCGGTCGCTATGACTCGGATGTCATCCTGACCACTCTCAAGGACTGGGTGAAGCTGTGGGACTTTGATTTTGATCGCGAGATATACTATCTTGATCTCACAGTTGACCTTGACCCTGGAGAGGAAAAATTGATCGCGTATCTGCAGGAGAAACTGAATTTTGGCAGGCGGAACGACTGATGGATCGCCGTTTTGATTTTCTGGTTGTTGGCTCCGGAATTGCGGGGCTATTCTACGCTCTCAAAGTAATCGAGCGTGACCCCGATGCGCGTATCGCCATCGTCACGAAGAAAGCAGAGACTGAGACCAGCACCAACCGGGCGCAGGGGGGGATCGCGGCCGTGCTGGCAGGGACAGACTCATTCAAGGCGCACATAGCCGATACTCTTCGGGTGGGATGTGGGCTGTGCCACAAGGACGTGGTGGAACGTGTAATCGAAGCCGGACCGTCGGCGATTGAGGAGTTGACGAGTTTCGGAGTGCGATTTACGAAGGCTGATGGCAGGTTTGATCTTGGCCGCGAAGGTGGCCATTCGGCGAACCGCGTGGTTCACGCTTCTGATCTGACTGGCAAGGAAATAGAAAGAGCACTGCTGAGGGCGTGTCGCTCACACAAGAACAACATACAGTTTTTCCGAAATCATCTCGTGCTCGATCTTATCACTTACAACGAAAGTGGCCGTGAGATCTGTGCCGGTGCGTATGTTTTCTCGGAGCCGGATCGCACAATTGAAATTTTCTATGCACCGGTTACCCTGCTGGCTACCGGTGGTCTGGGAATGGTGTATTATCACACCTCCAACCCCAAGATAGCCACCGGCGATGGTGTTGCTATTGCGTTCAGAGCAGGCGTATCAGTTGGCAACATGGAGTTTGTCCAGTTTCATCCGACCACACTATATGCCCCCGGGCGCTGGCCGTTCCTGATATCGGAGGCTGTGCGTGGTGAGGGGGGATACCTGGTATCAGTCAAAGGTCGCCGTTTCATGGAAGACGCTCACGAGATGAAAGACCTTGCTCCGCGAGATGTGGTGGCAAGGGCCATTGACAGCGAACTCAAAAGGAGCGGTGAGGAATACGTCTTGCTCAACATAAGCCACCGGGACCCGGATTTTGTCCGTAAGCGCTTTCCGAACATATACAAAGAGTGCCTTCGTTATGGATTTGACATCACTAAGCGGGCAATACCGGTGGTGCCTGCTGCTCACTATGCCTGCGGAGGAGTAGTCTCCGACATAAACGGTGAAACCGAACTTGCCGGTCTGTATGTTGCCGGAGAAGTAGCCCACAGCGGCATGCATGGTGCCAACCGGCTGGCTTCCAATTCGTTGCTTGAAGCGGTGGTCATGTCGCGTTTTGCTGCCGCAGCGTCTTACGATTACTTCAAGGATAGCTGTCTTCCGCAGCCAGTTCCGATAGACAATACCCTATCCTCATCTTTGGTGAAGCCCGGAGGAAGACTTCTGGTTGCGCACGACCGTCATGAACTATGTCGCGTGATGTCGGATTTTGTCGGGATCGTCCGTTCTCGGAATCGTCTGGAGTTGGCTCTTGAAAAGGTGCGTCGTATCAAGAAAACGGTTATCGATTACTATCTTGCCACACCTGCGACCTACGCCATTGCAGAACTGAGGAACATTTCGACTGTCGCAGAACTCATTATCTCATCAGCCTTAACACGTCGGGAATCACGGGGTCTGCATTATATCGAAGACAATCCCCAAACGGACGATGCCTGCGCAAATGATACTATTATCAAGGGACACAAACAGAAGATCGGTGCTTCATGAAGACTCACGAAATGATCCTCATCCTGGATTTCGGATCGCAGTATACGCAACTCATCGCTCGGCGTGTGCGCGAAGCGCATGTCTACTGTGAGATTGTACCTTTCAACGCAGACCTGTCGGCATACAGTGACAGGAAGATTGCGGGGTACATCCTCTCCGGCGGGCCGTCTTCTCTGAAAGATCCCGATGCTCCGCGACTGGATCGTGATTTCTTCGAAGGTTCAGTACCTATTCTCGGCCTTTGCTACGGAATGCAACTCCTGGCTGATCTGCTTGGAGGGAAGCTGGTGCGGAGTGAGCATCGGGAGTACGGCCGTTCCGTATTTGAGGTCGAAGATAATGGTAAGATCTTTGAAGGCGTCAAAAATAGCAGCCAGGTCTGGATGTCGCATGGGGATTCCATCGTCGATCTGCCGAGTGGGTTCCGTGCCATAGGTAAAACCGAATCCCTGGCGACGGCAGCCATTGCCGACGAGAAAAGACATATCTATGGACTTCAGTTCCACCCCGAGGTTCACCACACAACTGAAGGCCGCAAGATTCTGGACAATTTCCTTTTCCGCATCTGTAGTGTTCGCGGTGACTGGACAACAGAGTCATTCATAGAAGAATCGATAGCCGCAATCCGGACACAGGTTGGTAAGTGCCCCGTAGTTCTTGGCGTATCCGGTGGAGTGGATTCTACGGTGGCAGCGGTGCTGCTTGATAAGGCATTGGGCAAGCAACTGCATGCTGTTTTCGTAAATAACGGTGTACTTCGTAAGAACGAATACGATGAGGTTATCGGTACTCTGAACACGCTTGGAGTCAATCTGTACCCGGTGGATGCCTCATCTCTCTTTCTGGAGAGGTTGGCGGGAGTCGAAGACCCGGAGCGGAAACGCAAGATTATCGGTAACACGTTTATAGACGTGTTTGAAGCTGAAGCTGACAAAATCGGCGGCGTTGAGTTCCTGGCACAGGGAACGCTGTATCCCGACGTAATTGAGTCCGTATCATTCAAGGGGCCATCGGCAACAATCAAGTCACACCACAATGTGGGAGGGCTGAAAGACCGGATGCGACTCAAGCTGGTCGAACCGCTGCGTGAGTTGTTCAAGGACGAGGTTCGTGAGCTTGGCCGCGTGTTGGATATCCCGAACGAGTTCATCGGGAGGCATCCCTTCCCTGGGCCGGGTCTGGCGGTTCGGATTCTTGGAGAAGTGACCAAAGAACGCTGCGATCTCCTGCGGGAAGTTGATGCCATTTTCATTGAGCAGTTGCACAAGCACGGCATCTATGATGATATCTGGCAAGCGTTTGCGGTGCTGTTGCCGGTTCGAACGGTCGGGGTGATGGGTGATGAGCGCACGTATGAGCACGTGGTGGCACTGCGGGCAGTAACGTCCGTCGATGGCATGACCGCTGACTGGGCGCAGATACCGAACGAGATTCTGGCCGAGATATCGAACCTGGTGATCCGCAATGTCAAGGGTGTCAATCGCATAGTCTACGACATCTCCTCCAAACCTCCGGCAACGATTGAGTGGGAGTAGGCTTGTGCTTTCTCCATGTGATGCTGGTGTTTACTGCTGATAGATTGTTCATTTGTGCGCGACACATGTCCACATGTGCCGTGGCATCCAGCAGATGTGGACATCTGCCGGACACAGAATCCCACAGCAAGCTGTGGGGCACCAGACTCCTTTTCCCAAGTGACTCAGGTGTCTGCGGCTGACCGATGGTTAAGAAACTGATAAGTATGTTAGTTGCGTTTGTAGTCATTCTTGTGGTGCTGTTTGGTGCACTCTGTGCCGGTCTGTACTTCAATCAAAACAGCATGGTATTTGTGCCCAGCCGGGAGATGGTAATGACTCCCGACGAGGTTAACATGCGCTATGAAGATATCTACATTGAAGTTGCTCCTGGCGAGAATATCAACGCCTGGTATATTCCGGCCAACGATTCCAGTGCTCCCACAGTTTTGTTCTGCCACGGCAATACCGGCAATATCTCTCACAGGATTTACTCGGCGCAGTTCCTGAATGGATTGGGCGCTAACCTTTTGCTATTTGACTGCCGTGGCTACGGTATGTCCGATGGGGCTCCATCCGAAGAGAATGCGTACGCTGACGCGGCGGCGGCGTATAACTGGCTTGTTAATGAAAAGGGCATCAATCCGTCTAACCTGTTCATATTTGGTCGTTCGCTCGGTGGGGCGTTGGTAGTGGAGTTGGCTTTGCACGTGGAGTGCGCGGGAGTGATTGTCGAATCTTCGTTCACATCTGCCCATGACATGGGTCAGCGCATGTTTCCATACCTGCCAACCAAACTACTCTCTCGCTACCGTTTCGACTCGATTTCAAAGGTGGGTCGGCTTTCCTGCCCTATCCTGGTAACCCACTCCCCTGATGACGATCTTATTCCGTATGAAATGGGGCGCTCCCTGTATAATCGAGCGGCGGAGCCAAAGACATTTATCGACTTATCCGGCAGGCACAACGAACGGCTGTATTTCGACAGTGATGTGTATATCAACGGGTTACGCGGTTTTCTTGGTTTTGGGGCAGGGATATCTGAGCAGGGCATTCGTGATTGGCACTAACGATTTTGCGTGTCTCAAAACGATTGACAACGACCGGTTTCGGTTCTTTCTTGGTAGTTCTTGAACCGTATGTATTGAGGCAAGGATAAGATTACGCTCGACACAAGCCGTTTAATAGAGTACACGGAGCCGGTTCGACAGGACTTGGAACTGTTTGATAGTAAGCTTCACGACTGTCTTCGTGGTGACTCACCGCTTATTTCATCGATTGCCCGGCATTTGCTGAAGTCAAAAGGCAAGCGCATGCGGCCGGCGTTCCTGTTCCTTTCAGCGAGGGCTGCTGACAGTTATTCGGAGTACGCTGCTGATGCCTCTCTGGCAATTGAACTTATCCACACAGCAACGCTGCTTCATGATGACGTAGTGGACGAGTCGGACCTTCGTCGGGGTCAGGACACTGTGAACCACAAGTGGAAGAACCTAATCTCCGTACTTATGGGTGACTACATTTTTGCCAAGGCGTTCCGGGTCATGGTTGGGACGCAGTCGATTGAGTTGATAAATGTTATCTCCCGCGCTACCGAGAGAGTATCGATCGGGGAACTCAGGCAGATTGAGGAGACCGAGAACTATTCCTTGTCCGAGGAAGAGTACCTGGAGATCATTGCCGATAAGACAGCCTCGCTTTTTTCCGTGTCCTGTGAGAGCGGTCCAGTCCTGACCGGTCGTGACAAGAAGGAACGACAGCGGTTCGCCGAGTTTGGCGAGAAAATAGGTACAGCTTTTCAGGTTGCTGACGATTTGCTGGATTTTGTCGGCGATTCGGAAGTGACCGGCAAGGAGCCCGGCAATGACGTGCTCAACGGCAAAGTTACTCTGCCGCTGATCTACTCCCTCAAGAGCGTGGGTGACGCTGCGGGACGCGAGATGACGCGGTATCTGCAGGATGGCGGTGGTGAGGAATCGTTTTTGAAAGTCCACGATTTTGTCACTGAAACCGGTGGCCTGGACTATGCATATCATCGTGCCAGTGAACTTGGAGAGCAGGCGCTTGACTCCATCTCATCGCTGAAACCTTCGATTTACCATGACTCTCTTGCCAGTATGGTCCGCTATGCGGTTTCCAGGGCATCTTGAGCGCACCCGGGTGTGCGCCGTCCATAAATCACACTATTGTTTGCTGACTATCGACTCACGTTGTTCTAACACCGTATAAAGAAACACAATGTTTGGATACAGTGATCTCTCCATTGACTTCTTGACCGGCTACCCGGTTGCGGTCAGCCTGGCGTTTGTTGTTCTGCTGGGGTTGGCGGTGCTTCTCTACTTCCGTACACATCCACCCTTGC
>QNAF01000025.1 GCA_003641405.1 Candidatus Zixiibacteriota bacterium
GGCATGGTAGTTGGGTCTGGTAGTCGGTTCGGTAGGCCGCGTGGCTCGCCTCTGCGCGCCCGTTAGAGCTGGAGGGATTCGTGGGCGAAAGCCATCGACCCGCACTGTCAGCAGGTGGCGCTCACGCTCCTGCCGTTGGGTAAGAAACATCGTCGTGCGGGCGGGACTGTTTGACAGAAGTGACGAAAAGTCAAGATCCTCAATTATGTCGGTCAGCTCATCTGGTGAGTAACCACAGGCGTATAACCCGCCAACGACACCTCCAATCGAAGTGCCGGCAAGCGCCTCGACGCGTATTCCGCGTTCCTCAAGCGCTCTCAGAAGGCCGATTGAGCTCAGACCGCGTGCTCCGCCTCCCGATAACGCCAGTCCAATCCTGTACGGCTCGATTTCCGTCCAGGGATCCAGCCCATCAAGACCGCCTACTTCTATCTTCTCCGATGCTGACCACACGGGACAACTCAGAACGAGCCAAAGAAGCGAGACATAGAGAAGAGTTTTCACTTGCAAAACACGCCAGGCAGCAGGTTCATTGAAATTACCAAAAGTCACAAAGGAAGAAACGTTGTCGCCCACTCGAACGGAACAAAAAAAAGTCAGGTCGTTAACCACAAAAAAGGGACGACGGAGCAGTGGGCTTTATGTGGCCGAAGGCGTCCGTTTGCTGGAGGAAGCCTTTCGACACCGTGCCCGCCCGAATGTTGTCTATTATGCTCCTTCCGTGCTCTCCGACAGGGGAACGCGACTTATCGGCCGATTCCGCTCCCAGGGAATCAAGACATCCAGGGCTACTTCATCCGAATTATCCTCGATGACCGGAACTATGACTTCGCAGGGCATACTCGCCACTTTCCCAATACCTGTTACAGAGTTAACACAACTTCACCACCACAGGATGCGTAACATACTGGTATGTGATGGGCTGTCCGACCCCGGTAACCTGGGTACGCTCATTCGCTCAGCATTGGCGTTTGGTTTTGATATGATCCTGCTGTGCAACAACTGTGCCGAGCCGTACTCTCCAAAAGTCGTACGCGCTTCAGCAGGTGCCATTTTCGCCATGCCAATTGCCATCACCGGGCCTGCGCAAGCCGTCGGTTTTGCCAAAAGTGAACGCTTTGCGACAATTGCCGCGGATGTAGCCGGAACGAACAGTCTTGACAACGTTCTCCGGCAACTGAGCCACTCGAAGATGATGCTTGCCATAGGGTCGGAGGCTGAAGGACTCTGCGACGATCTGCTGACAAACGCCGATTTCAGAGTGAGAGTACCTCACGCTGAGACCGTGGACTCTCTGAATGCAGCTATTGCCGGGTCGATACTAATGAAAGACTGTTATTCCAGCAGACATCGGAGGAAGCAATGAACTGGAGACTGTACGCCGTCATAACTGCGATCCTGGCATCCATGCTGACACCAGCTACAGCCCAGGAAGTCTTTGAAGAGGATCACGGATGGTACACCACTGGCGAAATCGGATTGAAGAAAACGATCGGTGATGTCCGCAAGGTCGTGATTAAGTCCGTAGAAAACCTCTCGGGGCAATTAACCATAGAGGTAGGACCGGTTAACGAAATACAGATCACATATAGCAAACGAGCCAAAGCCGACAGTCACCCGCTGGCCACTGACTATATTGATCTAATTTCCATGTCATTGAATATCCTCTCAAAAGAAGCACGAGTCGAACTACGTGCACCCAATCCTGCCCCTTGGGAAAAACATGGTGGGGTTGGGGCTATTGAGGCCAGGCTGATAGTCCCCGAAAGTTGCCATGTTAAGATTGAGGCCAACCTTTTCGACGTAACGGCGCACGGCCCGCTGAAGGCTGTCGTGATACCATCATCGCTTGGACGACTGAATATTACGGCCGTGACTGATCTGTTGGATATTTCTACCGTCAACAGACGAATAACGCTCGACTCAATCTCCGGTGATATCTCCGCGACCACCACCAATTCCTCCCTTATGGCCAGATCTATCTCAGCTACGAACAAGCAAGCCATGTTCAGAAACTACGGCGGTAACATCCTGATCGAAGGTTTTTCAGGTGCCATAAATGTCAAAAACACGTTCGGTCGGATCGAAGTTCTTGATTTCACGCACCACGGCAAGAACAGCCTCATCCGGGGATCATCAGCTCCCGTCACACTTGAGATAACCGAGATGACGGAAGGCAATCTGGTTATCAGCAATCGTCACGAAGACATCGAAATCACAATACCGGATACGCTGTCGGCATTTTTCTCGCTGGCTGTAGGCGACGACGGTGTGATTGAAGCAACCAACTTCCCCTTCACCACTGATTTGATCTGGCACAATCGTCTGAACCTTGTTTCCGGCAACGGCGAAATAGACATAAGCGGTTCCGTACGCGGCACCGGCAACATCTTCGTAAGAGGAAGAGAAGGAGACTAAAGAGCCTATGCGCTGGACTGCGTTTGTCCTACTAATAGCTACCCTTACCGCACCTTGTATTCGCGGCGATTCTACCAACTCGGTATCACGAATAATCGTGCCTTCCGACATCTTCTACTACCAACCGGCAGCGACGGTGTTTGGGTCCGAAGCAGCCTGGATCAATCCTGCCGCACTGGGTAGGTACCAGGTATCCGGATTCCAACTGATAGCTGACTTGCAGGAAGACAGCTATGTAAAGAGCTATGGATCGGTTGTGTTTCGAAGAGGTTTCACAACTGCGATGCGTCACATTCACAATCCGGAAGGCGATGACTACAACGAGTGGCTTTTCGCAAGTGGTCATGGTTTTGGAGCCGGTTCCAAACTCAATATTGGCCTGTCATACCGATATTTCAAGGAAGGCCCCGACTACTTCAACAACCGCCACTTCTGGACGCTGGCATTCCTGACTCGCCCGTCCGGTCCGTTCTCATTGGGAGCAGTGCTTTCCAACATGAATCGGGGCCGCGTTGACGGCCAACGCACAGCAGTCGAACACCGGTACTCACTGGGCTATCGGCCACTTGGTCGCAATCTGACCCTGGCCTGTGATATGTTTCTCTCCAGCCGGAATAGCCTGCGCCAAGCCGAATTCGTGTATCATGCGGAATATATCCCCCGACCCGGCTTATTCATCAACGCCTCGGTGGACTCGGATCGCAATTTCCAGGTAGGCGTTCGCGCCAACTTGCTGAAGTACTTCACGGGATCGAGAACAGTTATAGATCGAGATGGCCACCATTCCCGTAGTACCGTTTTTGCCGGTTCTATTGATAGACGCCAGCCCTCTCTTATCCCGGAGAAACGACGCCGACTTGCTGTGACTATTAGAGGCAATCCATCGGAGAATCCGCCACAACCAGTATTCGGATTCAAACGTACGCCGTTCCTTTCTCTGGTTACTGCCATTTATCGGGCTGCTGAAGATCCGAATATTAGTGCGATGAGCATTGATCTGAGGGATTTCGGACCGGGCTTTGGCAAGGCCCAGGAGATTCGCCAGGCACTTGAGTACTTCAAAAACAGCGACAAGAAAATCGCCGCTCACATGAGCTCGCCAACCAACATCGCCTACTATGTGGCGTCGATTGCGGACTCTATCCGTATTCCTCCGGTAAGTCAACTTCGTCTCGTAGGTCTGAAGGCAGAATTGACATTCTGGGCGGGTACGATGGACAAACTCGGAGTGGAAGCCGAGATCCTGCGTATCGGCGACTACAAGACCGCTGCCGAAAAGTACACTCGCAGTGAATCCACAGAAGAAAATCGTGAGCAGGTCAACGCCTTGCTCGACAATCTTTATACCCAGTTCGTGCAGGGGATCGCGGAAGGTCGTGGGTTATCTACAGACTCTGTCATGAGGATCATCGACAACGGACCATTTACCTCCGAAGAGGCTCTTAGCTACGGCCTCGTGGACGACCTGGACTATTCCGATAAGGAAACCGAAGATTCCTGTACCTGTAGAAGTTATCTTCCGTGGGTTTCTTTCCAGAGATATCTCAGCGACACGGTCTTGAACGATTCATGGCAACCCGTTCCCACGGTTGCGGTCATAGTGGCCGACGGTGAGATTGTTCCTGACGGAGGGGGAACCAACCTTCTTGGCAGTTCAAAGTCGGTTAAACCATCTGCGGTCAGTCGGGCCTTATCCCAGGCCTATTCCGACAAGAGTGTCAAGGCAACGGTTCTTCGGATTGATTCACCGGGAGGTGATGCTCTCGCCGGAGAGGAGATTTATCGGAGCCTCACCGGTTACTTCAAAAAGGAACCGCTGGTTGTTTCTATGGGCAACGTGGCCGCCTCTGGAGGCTACTACGTAGCTACACCGGGTTCACACATTTTCGTCAACCCCGCCACAGTTACCGGATCAATCGGAATCTTCGGCGGCAAGGTTGACCTGAGCCGCCTCTACGAGAAGATCGACCTCGGCAAGGAACTGTATGCCCGCGGGAAGTACGCCGGTATGCTGACCACTACCCGACCGTTCACGGAGGACGAACGCCGCAAATACTACTCGCATATTGAAGCCTTCTACAATCATTTCGTGGACCTGGTAGCTGAGAGTCGTGACCTTCCGCGAGACTCTATCGACCAACTCGGTCAAGGACGAGTCTGGACTGGCGAACAGGCACTGGGTAACGGTCTTGCTGATGAGCTAGGAGGTCTCAAACAGGCTATAGACTATGCCGCCAGTGAAGCAGGTCTGGATGAGTATCGGATTGAAATCTTTCCGAAACGCCGCCCCTGGTTTATTCTTCCTCGCCTGCCCCTTCTGGGAGGGCTTATCTCAATGCTCACCGGTAGTGACGATCGTGAAAAGGCAACTATGACAGGATTACCCCTGAGCGAAAAAGGCTCCCTGTTTGCACGCTTGCCGTATGACATTCAGATCGAGTAGTTTGATCGTCGGCTCACAAAGTCAAAAAGCCCGCCGTTGTGGCGGGCCTTTTTCTGGTTGCGAAGGTATTATTCGTAACTGACGTACTCCTGCTTCCAGCCGGTGCGCTGGAAGACCCGGACGCATGGTGTTTCCGGCGGCAGGCTATTGGGGTTGTCAAGATCAGTATCGTACTGCCAATTACGAGTGGGCGCTGAATAATACCCACCCCCCTCAGGCCGCCATGGAGCGGTAGCCTGCTCGGAATACCATATATGAACCGACGAACCTTTCCAGCTAAAGGTCCTTCCCGACCAGACTTCAAGGAATCGAGGCAGGTTGTGAAAACCACCGCTCTCAACGCCCGGTCCAGTTTCAACTCCACCTGTTATGTAGGAGGCATTTACAGTGGTAGACTGAGCATACCTATTCCACTTACTCAGCGTGCTCTTGGAATCGTCCCACGACGCTGACATTACGGTGTAGGCGTCCGACAGGAAGGCTGCCGGCTTCTTGTTCACACTGTTGAAATTGCCCATAGTGTAAAGCGGGTTTTCGCAGGCAACCGTCAGGCCATCGTCCAACTCGTCTCCGTTGAGCAGTCGCAACGCAGGAAACTCGCTACCGCCTGAGATATCGTCTGAGAAGTACATAACACCGTTGAGGGGTGCATACCCGTTGTCGTACATAGCTTCCACGTCCAGCTCCGTACAGTCAATCCATTCACCCTCTCGTGCGTCATAGAATTCGTCGGACGTGTAGGTGATAACGCCGTCGGCCACCATATTGGCGGTGACATCCTGCCAGGTACCGTCGCCCTGTTTTTGCAGCACTATGCCGTCGACGATCTTGAGCGTAGCTTTGTGTTCGTACGAATCGGGATTACCAGTAGCGCGCTCAATCAGCTTGTGCGGATCGTCAGAACCGGACAGGGGCACATTAAGCTCACCCTGACCGTGGGCTTCGTCCTGGACGCGACCACCCCACATGGAAACCGAAGAATCGTACCAGTCGGGATGGTCGTTATCATAAGTGTTGCCTCCCTGCTTCATGGTCACATAGTTTCCGCTCGGATCCTTGATCAGGATATTTCCTGATTTCAAAGGGTCTGAACCCTTTGCGCCAACCAGGATTTTTCCCGAAGCAGTCACGTAACTATCCATAGTCAAGTTCGAAGCGGGGTTCAAGTACATGTTGCCATTGGAATGGACCCGACCAATCAGCGACATGTTGGGTCCCGGGTCGATCTCCAGGTCCTGGCCATAGAAAACAGCGAACTGGAAAATGGGCACCAGGGCGGTCTCGAAAGACTGAGACATCTCTACTTTGGCCTGATCTACCCCATTGATAGCAATCGAAGTAAGAGAAAACGACTTGACCTGAGCGTGCAACCCTGCCAGCGTTCCCACAGTCAGTTCTCGCTGCGTGGCCGGACCGTCGTCGGTTGTAGTATAAACGACCTCAGCGTTGTTTAGTGAGTCAGTGCCGCTCGGAAGCACCGTCGGCGGCATACCCGTGCTGTCGTACTCAGCCTGCATGGCTGCCCCAGCCCGTTCCAGTCCGGCTTCCGCGGCATAGAATGCTCGCATTTCCTGCAGTTCGTTGCCGGCGATAGAAACTTCGTCGTCCGTCATCGAGATAGCGGCAAGACCGATCAAAATCAGCATTCCCACCATAATGAGGGCGATCAGGGTGGCTACCCCCTGCTGTGAATTCAGGATATTTCTTGTAATCATAGTAATACCCATCTGTTAGTTGCCAATATTTCTAAGGTTCACCGAGGAGCTATACATTCTCACCCGTTCGGGTGAACCGTTTTCACCATCCAGAACATAACCTGACTGGCCTCTTACATAGATCAGCACTTCTCGCACGTCAGATATCAACACCGGCTCGTCAACAATGGTCCCGTTAGCCAAACGATATCGGAATTGCAGATCGGAGATATTTTCAGCATAAGGCTGAGGAGTCCCCCCGGCACGCTGAACCATGAAAAGCGGTTTGCCGCTTGTTGTAGTCGTATCGATAAAGAACTTCACCATCTCCACTGCCAGCAAAATAGCATCCGCGTCATAGGCCTGTGAGAGTACCATTGTGTTGTGCTGAATGTGATTTGCCCCCGTTTGCACATGGGTAATTTCAAACCACTCGCCACCACCTGAGTCCGGGTGAAAAATGTATACCCACTGACCATCGTGGAAACAGGAGACATTCGTTGCGCACTTCAGCTCTGCTGACGGGTTTGGCATCTTGGCGGACAGCGTAGTCTCACAGTTACTCGTTCTGTAAACGACCGTGATCGTGTCGGGGTCAGTGTTTGAGGCAGCAATCGCCTGGAGACCCAGGGGAAGTTGGTGGCCTGCCATACGGATATGGCGTGTTAGCTCATCAATCGTCGCTCGGGCGTTCTGCTGAATGCTCGCGACATCATCCTGCACTATGTAGCTATTGTGCTGGGTCGTGTAGACTTTCAGTATCGCCGTCGTGATGATGCCGGTCAGGACCAGCGCAATCATCATCTCAAGAAGGCTGGTACCCTTCTCGCCTACGAGTTTTCGTATGTACTTGCGCATAGTATCTCCTGCCTTCAGTCAGTTCCGTAATTCGGGTTATCTTCACAACTCGCTGTCGTATCCAACATATTCCTGTTTCCATCCCGTACGCTGGAAGACTCTTACCTGGGGAGTACCCGGCGGAAGCTTGTTGGGATCCTCAAGGTCGGTATCGAAACCCCAATTCCTGCTGGGTGCCGTATAGTACTGCGCATAAGTGTAGTCCGCTGTAGCATACTGGGAATGCCACATCTGGATCATTGAGCCGCGTATCTTGAACTCTCTGCCACGCCAATCTTCCAGAAATCGTGGAAGGTTCTCAAGCCCACCCTGGTGGTTATGGCCCGCCACATCAGCTTCAACATCACCCGTTATGAAACACAGGTTGACTTCCGTAGGGGTCGGTACACGGTTCCGATAATACGATGCTGACAGAGCCGGGTCCCAGTCGTTGGAGAGGAACGTAATGGCATCAGCCATCGTCGCCACCGGCTGTTTGTCTATCGTGTTGAAATCACCGGTGACATACAACGGGTTTTCAGTTGCAACTGTCATTGGGGCACCAACCTCGTCACCGTTTACCAGCGAAGTACCTGGCATATCGCCGGTATTCCGCTGGTCGGAGACATAGATGATCCCGTTGGATGGGAAGAAGCCACTGCCCTTGAGCTTGGCAATATCTATCTGGGTGGTCTGCACGTTTGTTTTCTCTTTTTGGTCATAGAAGTCCACCGAACCATCGCTGGTAATAGTACCGGCCGGCAGCACCCCACTCACATCCTGCCACACCCCCGCGACCTGTGCCATTGGGACTCCGTCAATAACCATGAAACCGGCCTTGTTCTGAAATGAATCAGGATTCCCGGCCGAGCGCTCGATCATTTTATGCGGATCAGTCGTACCGTCGAGCGGCAGATTTAGAGCTTCCTGGCCATGGGACTGGTCCTGGACCATACCACCCCATAGCGTCACGGCAGTATCGCGCCAGTCAGGGTGATCGGAGTCTATCCACGTACCTCCCTGATTCATACTAACCGCATTGCCCTGAGCATCGGTAAACTGGACATCCCCAGCCGAACCAACCCACGGGAAGCCGTGATGAATGTCACCGGCACAAGTAATCCTGTCCTCAAAAAGGAAAGTCTTCCCGCTACCGGCACTTCGGATAAACATATCTCCGTTGCCATGCACCCGGCCATCAATGTTCATATCATAGACCGGTTCGACCCAGAGATCATCGTTGTAAAATATAGCCCACTGGAATATCGGGATGTTTAACGTCTGGAATGTCTGCGAAACCTGCACGCTCGCTCTATCGACCTCATTGGTGGCGACTGACGCCATGCTGAAGGTCTTGCTCAAAGCATACAGCCCCGCATAAGAACCACGGGTGATAGTTTCGTTCCCGGCAGGACCGTCATCGACTACAGAGAACGAGACGTCACAGCCGTTGAGCGCCTGTGTTCCTGAAGGTAACAGCATTGGCGGCATTCCAGTTGAATCATATTCGGATTGTATCTGAGCGGCGGCGCGTTCCAGGCCGGCTTCAGCAGCGTAAAACGCCCGCATCTCCTGCATCTCATTGCCGGCAATAGTGGCTTCATCTTCCGTTGTTGACAGTGCCGCCAAGCCAATCAGCAACAGCATGCCTACCATGATAAGAGCTATCAGGGCAGCCACACCCCTCTCTGAACGCAGTATTGTCATTGTTTGCATGGTCACTTTCCTTCCCTATCCCTTTAGATTCCTCACGTAGACCGAGGAACGGTACGCCCTGGTGTGGCGCGGCGACCCGTTCTCGCCATCGAGAGGATGATTCGACTGTCCAATCACGATAATCTGAACTTCGCGGATGATGTCTGCCATCACCGGCTGATCAACTATAGAATCATTGAACAGCCTGTAGCGAAATTGAAGGTTCATAATATTCTCGGCATACGGCTGTGGGCTCTGTCCTATCGGCTGAACCATGAAGAGAGGCTCACCATTCGCCGTATTTACGTCCACGAAAAACTTCACATACTCAATCGAGACAACCACAGCGCTCGAGTCATATGCCTTTGATAAAGTCATGGTATTATGTTGAAGGTGATTTGATCCGTCCTGCACGTGAGAAATCTCGAACCATTCACCATAACCGGTGCCTGGCTCATAGATATACACCCATTGTCCATCGTAGAAACAGGAAACACTGGTGGCACATTTCAATTCAGATGACGGATTAGGCATCTTGGCCGACAGGTACGTGTCACAGCCGTTGGACCTGAACGCGACAGTTATGGTATCCGGATTGGTGTTGGCAGCGACAATCGCCGGTATCCCTGGCGGCAGATCATAGCCGGCCATCCGAATATTGCGAGTAAGCTCGTCTATCGTTGCACGAGCATTCTGTTGAATGTTGGACACATCATCCTGAATTATGTAGTTGCTGTGCTGAGTTGTGTACACCCTTAGAATGGCTGTAGTGATAATGCCTGTCAATACCAGCGCAATCAACATCTCCAACAGACTCACGCCTGCCTTATCCCCTAATTTTCTCATAATTCTCCTCATATTGACACCTAAATCGAGTCCGTTCTGACGTATGCCGTGATGGAGTTAACGTGTTCATTAGCCCGCAGGTCAAGCCAGGCAACGTTGACGATAACTTCACGAAGGTGATTGCCGGCATCATTCACAGTCCAGGAACGGACAATGTCGCTTCCGGCTGTGTCAGACCCAGAAGTGAAATTGCCGGAGGCGCGGATCTCTTCCATCTTCTCCTGCAACAACTGCGTAGCCACCGTAGTGCGATCGGACCATCGATTGCTGTCGAGCGCTACAATACCCATGTTAAGCAGCATCAGAAGTGCCAGGCTCAGAATGATCATGGCCACAAGAACTTCAAGAATCGAGATGCCTTTTTCGCATTTTGCAATAGATATCTTCATATCTGGATTCCTTTATTTGCTTCCTCATGTTGTAAATCTTGTGCCACGGTCGACTATTGCCGGGATCGACCAGAGCCCTCGCGACTAAGTCGTGTATTATCAAGTCGTTAGAGGTATAGGTTAATTCCAGGGAAGGGGCTGCCGGTCGAATATTGAAGTCTTGCGCAGCAGTTTTTTTGAGGTTGTTACCCGTCGAAATGTGGGAGGAACCCCATATCAAGAAGGACGTTGAAAAACACTATTCCCAATAATAGAACGGGCATATTGAGAAAGCCCGGTAGGTCATAGGTGCGGTTCCGATGATCCCTATATCTGCCGAAGCTGCTACCGAATCACTGTGGGCAGTGTATATCCACATGCACCGCCATGCTTCGTTTCTCCTTTCAGATGTGGACATCTGCCGGGCACGAGCGTCATCTGCTGTGCAATAGTCACTCGCGACCTAATCCAGTAGGGCGGGTCCGTCTTCGAACCCGCCACTTGTCTCGTAGGTCAGAACCAACCACTCCGAGAGTGCCTGTGGTCCCGATAGTAGACAAATCTTGCGCTTCTCAACAGCCTCCCGTAAACTGTCTTAGTTCAAGGAGGTCGTGAGCCGCTTTCTGAGAAGGGGAAAATTTGCATCCGGTCGAGCAGTACATAAAGGACCTTGGTGAAATCAGGCGCACCGGTAGCGCCACGCGCGAAACCTCTTACTACGGCACACTTGAAAGACTACTCAACGAAGTAGGCGGGAAACTGAAACCCAAGGTCAGGTGCGTGTCTCAATTGAGCGACACGGGTGCGGGTTTCCCAGATTATGGACTCTTCACAGCCAACCAGTTCCAGAAAACGAGAGATGACCAGCCAATAGAGGGTCAGCTACCTGAGCGTGGAGTTGTTGAAGTCAAGGGGTGGGACGATGACTCTCTGGTTACCGCCCGAGGCGCCCAGGTCACCAAGTACTGGAAGAAGTATGGCTTGGTGTTGGTAACCAACTACCGAGATTTCGTACTGATTGGGCGGGACGAGCAAAGACAGCCGGTTTGGCTGGAAAGCTACAGTATGGCTGAGTCCGAAGAAGCCTTTGTTGGTATTCTGTCACATCCCCGCAAAGTAGCGCAGGGTCAGGGCGACCGACTCGTAGGTTTCCTGCGACGGGTGATGACACACAGCGCCCCCCTGACGGAGCCGGAAGATCTGGCCTGGTTCCTCGCTTCATATGCACGGGAGGCGCGAGCCAGAATCGATGAGTCCGAAAAACTGGCTGCACTCGACAGTCTGAAAACGGCGCTTGAGGATGCTCTCGGCATGAAATTCGAGGGTGAAAAGGGTGAACACTTTTTCCGTGCTACTCTCGTCCAGACTCTGTTCTACGGTGTCTTTTCTTCATGGGTGTTGTGGGCGCGCCAGCATCCTAAGATCGGGGAGCGTTTCAATTGGCACGAGGCCGGCTGGACGCTTCATGTCCCGATGGTAAAAGGTTTGTTCGATCAGATTGCCACCCCAACCAAACTGAAACCTCTGCGCATTGATGAGGTCTTGAACTGGACCGGGCAGGTACTGAATCGGGTTGACCGTGAGGCTTTCTTCACCAGGTTCGAGGAAGAACACGCGGTACAGTATTTCTACGAGCCGTTTCTGAAAGCCTATGATCCAGAACTGCGTAAGGACCTTGGCGTCTGGTACACGCCCCCTGAAATCGTGAAATACCAGGTCGAACGAGTCGATCAGGTCCTCAGAACAGAGCTGGGTTTGGCCGACGGCCTGGCTGACGAGCAGGTCGTGGTGCTTGACCCATGTTGTGGGACGGGAGCGTATCTTGTGGAAACGCTCAAACGGATTCACAAGACTCTGGAGGAAAAAGGCTCCGGGGCAACTACGGCTCAGAAACTGAAACGGGCCGCGACCAGACGAGTTTTTGGTTTCGAAATTCTGCCAGCCCCCTCCGCGGTCTCGCACTTGCAGATTGGTTTCATGCTCCGATTGCTCGGGGCGCCGATTGATGCCGACAGTGACGAACGAGCCGGGGTCTATCTGACCAACGCCTTGACCGGCTGGGAACCACCCAAGGACCCGAAGAAACGTCTGCCGCTACCTTTTCCTGAGTTGGAGGAGGAACGGGATAAGGCTACAAAGGTCAAACGTGACGAGCCGATCCTGGTAGTCATTGGTAATCCGCCCTACAACGCGTTTGCCGGAACCAGCCCGGATGAAGAAGGCGGCCTGGTAGATGCTTACAAGGAAGGTCTGACCCGGCCTATCAAACAAGGTGGCTGGGGAATCAAGAAATTCAACCTCGACGATCTCTATGTGCGCTTCTTCCGCATCGCCGAACGCCGAATCGCCAAGAGCGGCCGCGGGGTGGTCAGCTATATTTCTAATTACTCCTGGACGGAAGAGCCATCCTTTGTAGCTCTCCGTAAGCATCTGCTACAATCATTTGACAAGTTTTGGGTCGAAAACATGCACGGCAACCGCAAGAAAAGTGAGTATGCGCCGGACGGTCGGACGAGCGAAACCGTATTCGCTATACCTGGTTTCTCAGCAGGGATTAGACAGGGAGTAGTGATCTCGCTCTGGGTGAAACGAGATGAGCGAGAGCAGACATCTGAACAAACCGCCACAGTAATATACCGTGATGACATAGACGCTGCGCGGGCAGTTGAACGAAGAGACCAGCTAATAAACAGCCTGCGTCTCAAACAGCTTGACCGAAAGTACGAGCGGGCCGAGCCAAGCAAAGAGAATCGGTATTCGTTTCGTCCGCAGGTGGTGTCGGAGGAGTACCTGACATGGCCGAAGCTGAATGCGTTTTCTGAAGAAGACCCGGTGTGCGGCTACAAAGAGAATCGCGGATTTGCGATGATTGATGACGACCGAGATACTCTTGCCAAGCGCATGAGATTGTATTTCGACTCGTCTGTTACCTGGGAAGAACTTGGTGATCTCAATACCGGCCTAACGAGAGATGCCGCCCGTTTCGACGCTAAAAAGGCAAGGCATAAGGTATTAGCTGTAGAAAATTACACACAAAACAGAGTTGTACGGTACCAGCTTCGTCCATTCGATAGAAAATGGTGTTACTACTGCCCGGTACGACCACTCTGGAATGAGCCTCGTCCCGCACTCTACAAGAACCATTTTGAAGGCAACTCGTACTTGGTTTCCAGACCTTCGGGTGTGGCCGCTCCTGAAGGCAGTGCGTTTCACCATACCAGCGCATTGGGGGATTTCGATTTTATCCGGGGTCATTCATATCACTTCCCAATTATGCTTCGTGCCACTCCCAAAAAGCGCACCAAAGAGAACGGTACGTCCGAGATGTTCGGGACGGATACCCGCGCGCCAAAGACAACGGCAAACCTCTCCAAGACAGCCCGCACTTATTTATCGGAACTGGGCATCAAGAATCCGGACAAAGATATTGAAACAGCGGGTATCATCTGGATGCATGCTCTCGCTATCGGATACAGCCCAAATTACCTGTCGGAGAACGCCGACGGTATTCGTCAAAACTGGCCCCGTATTCCTCTGCCCAAGACAAAACAAGCGTTGCTTGCGTCCGCCAAGCTTGGTCGTCAGGTAGCAGCATTGCTCGATACCGAAACCGACGTGCCGGGTGTTACCAGCGGCAAGGTTGATAATGTCTTGCGCTCAATTGCAGTTCCCACTCGCATCGATGGGGGACAGCTTGACCCGGCCAAAGGCGATTGGGATATTACGGCCGGTTGGGGTCATGGCGGCAAGGGTGGCATCTGTATGCCGGGCAAGGGCAGAACCGAGAGCAGGAAAGCCTCCTACCCAAAGGGCGGCGAAATGTTCGGCGACACAACTCTCGATATCTACCTCAACGATGTAGCTTACTGGTGTAATATCCCGCAAGTTGTGTGGAATTTCCATATCGGTGGCTATCAGGTCATCAAAAAATGGCTTAGTTATCGCGAGAAGACAATGCTTGGCCGTGGCTTGAAACTGGACGAGGTTGAATACGTGACAAACATGACCCGCCGTATCGCCGCGTTGGTGTTGATGCAGGCCGAGCTTGATCAGAATTACCAGCAGGTGAAATCAGCGCCCTGGTCCTGGGTCGAGTGAGAACCCATACATTGTCAGGTTGCAAGCAACCATGACCTACGTCTGTTGTCGGGTTTCTCCAGGTGCTTGCGCCTGTCAGAATGCCGACCTACGGCTCAACGTAGGCGGCGCACCTCCCCGGTGCGCCGCCGCTGGCAGATATCCCAGCACACGAGGTATCCACCATGAACATTGTCTCTTTCAGGAATTACAGTTGAAACTCGAAAAGGTTGGTGACAAACACTGGGTGGCAGATGTGAACATCTGCCACCCACTGCTACAAGAGCCAAAGGGCCTATTGAAAAATCCTGCGCATGCGGTGGCGTCAGGTGTCTCTGCCTGACGCCCCTCCGGATTCCCCCGACTGCCAGGCAGGGACACCTGGCAGCACCGCCGCTCGAGTATGAACATTTGGAAGTAGTGACTTTTTCAAC
>QNAF01000026.1 GCA_003641405.1 Candidatus Zixiibacteriota bacterium
ACCAATCTCACTGCTTCAACTTTGAAAGCTCGGTCAAACTGACGACGCTTCTTGGACATAAACACACCTCCTGATAGAAGTTAACTCTATCTTCTCGATGTGTCCACAATTCGGGGGAGGTGCCCCACAGCTCGGGGCTTGTTGAAAAAGTTCTCTCCCTGAGTTGAGTCAGGTCCTTCAAATCTGCGATAGCAGGTTTGTGAGACCTGACTCTATTCTGTAACATGATGTTACGTGTCGGGTCACAATCCCGCTTGGCGGAATCAGGACCCGACACAACTGTAAGTAGGGTTAATCAACAACCCCTTCTACAAAAAAGACAAACGGGCATCCCTCTACCAGTTCACTCTGTAGACACGCTGGCCGCCCGAAGGTGTTGTCCCCTTGCCGCGAAACTTGAGAAGAATCTTCAGTAGTACATAGCCGAACACAAACCCGCCCACGTGCGCCATCCATGCCACGCCGCCACCGGTCGAGCTGCCAACTACAGACATCAACACCTGGTACACAAACCAGAGCCCCAACACGACCTTGGCCGGGAACTGACGAACCATGATCAAGAAATAGACAATCAGCACTGTAATGCGAGCTTTCGGATGCAACACCATGTAAGCACCCATGACTCCCGCGACCGCCCCGGATGCTCCCACCAGGGGCACTTCGGACCCCGGATTGAAAAGTGTGTAGAGCCCCACCGCCGCCAGGCCGGAAACAATGTAGAAAATCAGGAACTTCACCGGACCGAGGTAGTCCTCGATATTGTTCCCGTAAATCCACAGAAACAACATGTTGCCGATCAAGTGCATCCAGCCACCGTGAAGGAACATCGAAAACACGGGCGTGGCGTACAACCAGGATGGCGCGATATAACTCGCCCCGCCATCAAGGAACAGTGCCGGTATGTACCCGAAACTGCTGAGGAACATCATGAACTCTGGTCCCCGCATAGTCTGAGAGTACAGAAACACCACCGTGTTGATGAGGATCAATGCTACCGTGAGGCGCGCCGGGCGAACTGTCGGCTGATCGTCTTTGATCGGGAAAAACAAACCACTTATCCTCTATTTCGAACTACGTTTTCTGCTGCCATTCTATTCAACGTAGAAAGTCCTGCTAAGTTCAATCCGGTTGCCGGCCCGGTCGGTGATGTCAATTGTCAAAAGACACTTCCCCGGCTTCAGCAATTCATACGGCTCAGCAACACACTGTCCTGTCGCGGGATGATACTCAGGTATCAGCCATTGGCCGTTGATGCGGATATCGATGTTGCGGTCATCCTCAATGCCTGAGAGGTCATCTTCGAGAATGAACTCAATCAGTGGCCGAAGCGTCTTAAGTGTCTGCCCTTCTCTAACGTTCAGTTTCTTAATTGTCGGAGGTGCAATATCGAATAGCGATGCAAACAGACCACCGCCATTTGAAGGCCCTGCCACCCGCGAATTATCCCGGCTGTCTTCGTCAATCCAGATCCATTCGTTCTCTCTGTCATCCCACCAGCAGAGACCGCTTCGGTCGGCGTATTTAGCCTCGGGTGAAAGCGCCAAAGAAATACCGAATTCATCTCGTGTAACAAAGACTTCGGGCAGAATACGAAACGATGCGGAGTTCAGTTCAACGGTAGTGGGCATATCGGTGACTTGTTCAACTGCAATGAAGCGCGGCCTGTAGAAGTTATCGTGCCCGCCTTGAATCACGATAGAGTTGCCGACGGCAAACGTTTCATTGTCCTCATAACCAACAGCGGCCAGCGTCAGCGGCAGGCTGCCCAGTATTTGCCCGCCGATTATCGAGCGCACGACGAGACTGTCTACTTGTCGATACTCCGAACGGGGTGGCATAAAAAAGCGGAAGCGGCCGTCGTCACACAATCGACCGGTGCTTTCTGAGCCGAGACGCTGGTTTCCACCATAGACCTCCAGAAAGACATCACTGGTTGTCTCTGCTGTGACGATCAGACCATCTTCGACTACCTGGTAACCAAGCTCCAGAGTACCATCGGACATGGAAGCCGGTGGTTTGGATTGTGCAGGCGGTCCCCACAGGAACTTGAAATGCAATTCCGATTTATTCTCGAAGTTGTCCTCGGCGGTAATAACAGCTTCGTGCAAGCCTTCGGATATCTCTCCATAAGAACCGACTACTCCCCCATGCTCACCGAAGGCACGGCTTCCAAAGTAGCTGTTACCTGTCTCATGAAACAGCCTGCGGACTCGCTTCTTGCCGGAAGCTATTGACTTGTGATCATATTCAAGTTCGACCAGTGGCCCCAATTCAAACGCCAGACTGTCAAAAGCTGACATGTAGTATTGTCTGCCATCAATGGCAAGTGTCAGCTTGTAGACCGATTGGCGCATGCCGCCTTGCCGCATCCTGTCGTAGCAGTCGGCAAGAACGCCAAAAGGTGAGCTCAGATAGAGAACAGAATCAAGCTGGTAATTTCCACGCTTTCCCGTTCCATGCACCGGCAACAGTGCTCTACGCTTACCGTATGGCAGGAGCGAATGATCGTCAACAAGCTGGATACCAATACGCTCAAAGACCGGTCGCTGCCGATCATCCAGTGAGTATCCGTTGCTCAGCGGGTTGATAGGCCTGTTCTCCGGGCTACGCACTTCAAAGTGCAGATGGGGCGCTTTGGTCCCGGTTATGCCGGAATAGGCAACGAACTGTCCTCTATGCACCGGAATCGAATCCGAAGGAAAATACAGATCAACATAGTACCTGCCTGCCCTGTTCTGAGCCTTCCGTACAGCCCGACGGATTTCTTCATTAAACCTGGAGAGATGATAGAAGACGTAGATTTTACCGTCAGTTCCCTTAATATACAGCCCTTTGCCGGAGCCACGGTAGGACATCTTAATTCGCCAGACATAGCCATCAACCGACGAATAGACCCTAACGCCGGTTTTTCCGCCTGTTCGCAGGTCAACACCGGCGTGAAACCGCCCAGGGCGCACGTCTCCGAATCCCGAAGACAGATCAACTTTGGAGTTCAGCGGCCAGCGCGGCTGTTCACAATAGCCCATTGTCGCCAAGAACAGTAGTAAAGCTAACCAACACCAGATTCTGGTCGATATCCTAATCATATGACACCAATTGTTGCTACCCAGACCATAATCTGTTAAAGAAAGTACTTATGTGTCAGGGAAGACAGTTTTTTATGTAAAAGAGGGTAGTCGGTTCCTTGCAAAAGTCGGCCTTTTCATTATATTGCCCACCCGTTTTACGATCCGGATCGTCAGGTTAAGCCGGAAGTAAACACGAGTTTAATTGAGTCAAAAGAGGAGTTCCAAGGCATGTTCGAAGCCCTTCGCAAGATGATTCTTCCAATCATCATTATCGTCCTGTTTTTCTTCCTCGGCATGATCGTCCTCCAGTGGGGATTGGATATCACTCGCCGTGGTCCGGGTGCAAACTTCGACGCCGCCGGTATGGTCAATGGAGAAGAAATCTCCTGGTCGACCTTCCAGCGAACCTACAGTAATTTGTACCAGAACGAGAGAGGTGATTCGGACGAAGACATTCCGATCTCCCGTACGCAGCAGCTTGAAGGTCAAGCCTGGGATCAGCTTGTCGGAGAACTCCTTCTCAGGCAGCAAGCCGATAAATATAACATCGTTGCCACAGATGACGACGTCTATCTCTACCTGCGCAGCAATCCCCCTGCCTATTTACGACAAGCTGCCGAGTTTCAGACCGATGGCCAGTTCGACTACCAAAAGTACATGAGCTATATGGCTGACCCTCAGGCTGCCGGCCTGTGGGCATCCATCGAACCGGTTGTAAGAGCGGATATCAGAAAAATCAAGGTCCAGCAGCTTGTTACAGAAGCAGTGCATGTGAGTGAGTTCGAAGTCAAACAGGCATTTCTTGACGCCATGGAAACAATCAAGGTGGGCATGGTCAACGTCAGGTCCAGTTCGTTGTACGAGACGGTTCCGGTACCAGAGAAAGAAGAAGCCAGAGAGTATTTCGACTCTCACCGCGAAGATTTCACTGTCGAAGAACGAGTTGTGCTTGATATCGTGAAATCGAGCAAACAGGCCACTGAGTTCGACGAAGAAAGAGCCAGGATAACCGCCCAGGAAATCCAGGATTCTGCCAACGCAGGAGCAGACTTTGCCGATCTCGCCATGCGCTGGTCCGACGATGTCGGCAGCTCCGCCAACGGAGGAGACCTTGGGTGGTTTGCTTCGGGTCGCATGGTAGGTCCCTTTGACTCTGCTGCATTTGCGATGAAAGAAGGAGAGGTTTCTTCACCGATCAAGACACGCTTCGGCTGGCACGTTCTGAAACACTTCGGCTACAAAAACGAAGCCAAATCCCAATCTGATCCCGCCGTTGTCAAGAAAGCCCATGTAGCACATGTGCTGATAAAAACCAGGGCATCGATTGAGACTATCGACCAGGCCTGGAACCAGATCGACCAATTCCATATGTTAGCAGGAGAAGAAGGGTTCGATGCAGCGGCTGATGAACTTGAGCTTGAAGTGATTCGTACTGACCCCCACATTGCACAGAGTCGAATTATGCAGCTCAATGGAGATCAGGAGGCTCTGGAGTGGGCGTTTTCAAATGAACTCGGAGCAATATCGGAGATTCGAGAGACGGATAACGACTACTACGTCATCCGCCTTGCTGAGAAAGTCCCGGCAGGTCTCGCCGAATTTGAGGATGTTGAATCCGACATTCAAAAGGAGCTCCGCACGGAAAAACTAATGCGGCTCTGCCGCGACACAATTAACGTGCTGCATAAGAAAGTCCAGAAGGGAACAACTCTTACCAAGGCCGCCGAGGAACTTGAACTCAAGTATGATATATCCCAATCAATCTCACGCGCGGGAGGTATGCCGCAGGTAGGCTCCGACCCCAAAGCGGTCGGGGCAGCGTTTGCTCTCACTACTGTGGGCCAGATATCCGAACCGATCGAATACAGTGCCGGAACAGTTGTGTTTGAACTTCTGCAGAAAGACACTCCTGACCTGACGCTCTATAATGATAAGCACGACTCAGTCTTTACTGCAGTGGTGGACTTCAAGAAGCGGCGTGCTTACACAGATTGGTTTGAACATTTGATAGCTCAGTCTGAAATTATCAGTAACGTGACGGGAGAAGTGCGAAGACGCTGACACCAGCTCAGAAATGATCAAGAAAGACCTTCGGGAAACCGGGGGTCTTTTTTTTGAACCACCAATGGTAGCGTTGTGTCGGACACATCAGATGATCTGAGATGACAAGGAACCAACCTGATCGCGAATGACGGGTTTCCGACGCTCGAGCTTTTCGCGGAACTCTCTCAACTCAGAGATATCGAGCGTTTCGGTGAGAATTCGTTTCTCGGATTGTGAGCTAAAGTCAACCTGGCTGACAAAGTCCCAGGGGGCTGCAATCAGAGACCTGCCTTGCAAGGGTCGACCGAAAATCTTCCCGACCCCGCAGACTTTCACTACGTAGGCCACACTGCGTTGAGCCAGGGCAAAGAAATACTTACGGTCACGCTCTCTCCTGGCAGAAGTAGAATCAGCCGGGCGATACGGCGACGTAGTTGGCACAAATACGATATCCACGCGCTCCCGCCGAGCCTCATCGTAGAGATCACGATAAAAGATGTCGCCGCAGATCAGAACGCTGATGCGAATACCCTCAACTTCAAGGACCAGCCCTTTCTCACCGGGTGATATCCCCTCACTCAGTTCACCGGGCACCGGATACCGCTTGCGGTAACGACCGATAGGCATACCACGATTGATAACGTAGCAGGCGTTGTATAACCTGTCATCGACGGCCTCAGCGACTGTGCCCGCGATCAAACAGGTCGAAAGCTCGTCGGATAGCCTGATGAGATACTCAATGTACTCTCTCTTGCGAAGCGCCGCAGTTCGATAGTCGCCTACGGAATCGTCCAGAAGGCAATACTCGGGAAGGCAGACAAAATCCGGCCGCTGCTTAAAGATGTGAATCTTCTCAGCAAGACTGAGCGTCTGGCCCATACGGGCTTGAAAAGCAACGACTTTTGTCAGCACAGGATTAACCCTTCTGCGTACCGAACCCTATATTACTTAAACGAATATTGGTTCAATCTGTTTGAGAAAAAAAGTGGCCGATCGACTCTTCAGCAGTTAGTGAAATTGGGGCCCTCGCCACCCTGGGGAGTTACCCAGGTAATTACCTGGTATGGGTCAGCAATGTCACACGTCTTGCAATGCACACAATTCGACGGCGTCAACTCCAATTTGAGTTTGCCCGGTCGTTCCTCGTCTTCGACCATATTGTATACTGAAGCAGGACAGAAATACTGACATGGATTCCCATACTCCTCAGTGCACCGATTGTTGCAGATATCCGGGTCTGCTATGATCAAATGGGATGGTTGATGTTCCTCGTGCATGGTACCGGATTTATAGACATCAGTGACCTTGTCGAAAGTGTACTCATTGTCGAACTTGATTTCCAGTTCCCGGGAATCCTTCCCGTACTTTTTCTTAAAATCAGCTCGTGACAACATGTATTCATGGTCCTGCTTGTGATCACGCCGATTGAACAAACCCCGCCCACCAGTTACAATCTGCATGGCTGCATGAAACAGACCGGAGTATAGTCCGCCCTCAAACGCTGCGTGGAAATTACGTGAACCCCAGAGTTCATCATGCACCCAGCTATTGGAAAACTTGTCTGAATAGCTCTTGATCTTGTCAAAGGAATAGTCACCGGCTTTGGCGGCTTCAAAAAGTGTCTCGCCGGCGAGGGCGCCGGATTTGATTGCAAGATGGATGCCCTTGAGCTTGCTGGCGTTCAGGAGCCCGGCGGAGTCTCCGCAGAGCATCAGGCCATTCGCACAGAGGTCAGGAACCGAATAGTAACCGCCAACCGGAATTGTCTTAGCCCCATAGTGCAGCATGGTGCCACCCTCCAGAATCGACTTCAACAATGGATGGTTCTTGTACTGCTGAAATTTGCCGTGCGGATCATTCGCGGGGTCGGCTGAATCCAGTCCAACCGCCAAACCTACGGATACCATCTGATCGCTCATACCATAGACCCATCCACCACCGTAGTCGCGTGATTCCGACGGCCAACCGACACTGTGAATCACCTGTCCGGGCTTAATTCTGCCCTTGGGGACTTCCCAGACTTCTTTCACGCCGGTCAGATAAGACTGTGGCAGCCTGTCTCGCTCAAGCGCCGGCATTTTCTCGAAAGCCTGACACGTCAGGGAACCGTGGACACCCTCGCAGAGGACTGTAACCTTGGCTTTGATAATTGAACCGGGTTCGAAATTTGATCTCTGACTTCCATCCTTGTCAAGCCCCATATCGACAGTCTGCACACCAACGACCCGACCGTTCTCCACCAACAATTCACGACCGGCCAAACCGGCGTAGATGTCAACACCAAGTGCCTCCACCTGCTCAGCCATCCAGCCAACCAGTTTGTTCAGGGAAACAACGTAGTTGCCGTGATTCTTGAGTGATGGCGGCATGAACGGGGCTTTGGTTGAACCGCTCTCACTCAGCAGGTACATCGCATCAGATGAGACTTCGGCCTCTAATGGCGCGCCCTTCTCCTTGAAATCAGGAATCAACTCCGCCAGGCTCATAGGGTTCATGACAGCACCTGACAAACAATGCGCTCCCGCATAAGAGCCCTTGTCTATCAACAGAATTTCCGGCATTTCAACCGAATCGTCAGCCGAAGCCAGTGTGGCCAACTTGTAGGCCAGCGACAAACCAGCAGGACCGGCACCAACGATTAGTATGTCTGTCTCAAGAATATCGCGTTCGAAATCCATAACTCACCTTCCAACAATGTTGTTTGTAAGGGAATTTACACAATGGTTCGCACAGAACAAGAGCTTGAAAAAAAACGCTTCGACCGCGCTACCTGCGCGCACCAGACGGGGATCGCCGAGGATTACGACGAGGTGGTTGTACATCTGGCACTGGTTCTGATGCCTGATTTGAATTGATCTGAAGCATCTCCCCGATCTTCTGTTTGTTGCAGCCAATCGTAACCAATCGAAGGGTCTTGATAATCGGCTTGCGCAGAAGGGTGTAATCCTCTGCTATCATCGAGAACAGTTCATTCCTCTCCGGCAATTCCTTGTCAAACCCGTGTTTCTTGTAGGTGGCTGATGCCTCATTAAGAAAATGAGCGGCGGGAATATACCCCAGCAGCGCTTTCAGTTCTCTCACTGACAGCGGGTTCTCCTTCATGTCACGGATCTGAAGAATCACACCGGCATCCTCGATGAACTTGCGAACTTCATCGCACCGATCATCATATGTTATATAAGTAGCACGTTTCTGAGCCATACATCCTCCGTCTCAGAAGAAACCAAATTATCCAACTATCAAGAAGGCGCAACAAATAGTCACTGTAGAGGTCTGTAATTTCCCCTCGCTACAGATTCGTTGCGAGCCTGAACATACATATTAAACATCAAAATACATATTTGTCAACACAAATCTGCAATACAAAAACAGCCATTTCAACTATCTTTCTGCAGACCGAACGGCAAGCACTTCTGTCAGACTTCCGGGACGAGTGCACTCAACTGATACGCTCAGACATCTGTTTCGGGAGTACCCATGTGATATGTCGGAATATGAGTCCGCTCCTTTAGCAGCCTGTTGAAGAAGTAGTATCTCTGGGATGTTCGTACCAAGCTCACCGTGCTGCCAGGTGTACCTATGTCATGGTACGCACATCCCTGCCTGGCAGTCGGGGGAATTCGTTCAGGGGTTTCAGCAGAAGCGCTTTCCCTTACTGCTGAACACAGCCATTAATGTTCTGTCCTTATGGTCCGCCGCTTCTGCAACAGAGAGGTAATCCCCGAAGCAAAGATGAGCAGTGTCCCCAGCCAGAACAATTGAATAAGGGGCTTGCGGGACAATTCGACAACGAGAAACGTCTCTGGTTTCACACTCTCAGTCGGCACAAAGTCACCGCTCACTTCGAGGACTACCGCGCCGTCGCTGGCATGGATTCCGACCACCCTCAGCTCGCCGCGGTTGCTGTCGAATGTCGCCGGTATTCTGCTCATATCTTCGCCTAATGCCACCAGCCTGGGTCGGACGATCTCGCTGATTCCATCGTATGAGATTTCAACAACGGTTGCTACGGACATCTCCGCGCCACCGGATTCGTGTCCGCCGACCTCGAAATCCAGAAACGTGATCTGATACTTGTCCAGTGTGGCAGACTGGTTCTTCTCCAGATATAGATCACCCGGAGAGGATTCTTCCGTCCTTTCCAAAGCCAATGGCGACAGATACAAATCGTACAGCAAGCTTCTCTGGATATGGGGTTTTTTCATCATATTCTGACCGGCCCAGTTGAACTCGTGAGACATCATCCCCACAAAATGATCACCATTCCCGGTGACATCCACCAGGCAGTCATACCCTTTTGGGGAATCGGTGATGTCCGTGAACGTGAGATCATATCCCATACTGCTGACCTTCTCACCCTGCGGCAACGAAAGAGTTTCCTTAGTCTCCAGTCCGCCGGAGGCAGCTGCGCCGAGAATCATCAGTGCCAGACCAATGTGTGACAGTGGTCCCGGTCGAAATTTCCCGGCACCCAGTCCCTGAGCAAAGGTCACAAGACCACTGACCAGGGCCGCGACAGCAGACCCGAATAACAATAGGTAAATAATCTGAGTGGTTACACCCGTGATCACCAAGGCCGTTACCGTTACGACAAATGTGATTCCTGCAACCAACAGCCAGATTGGCCGGTTTAGCCCCGCACTCCATCGAAAAAAGAGAGCTCCGGCAGTCAGCAATAGCAAGATAACTGCTACCGGTGCCATCGTGACGAAGTAATAGTGGAGATCGACTGAGGAAGGATTCTCTGTCAGCCGAGTAATCAGCGGAGCCGAAGTCCCCAACAGGACCAACACTCCCCCGATAGACAGAACAATGATACCCAGACCGGTCAAATATGTACGCGAGTTGACTTTCGAAGACCACGGCTGAGTCGCAATGTCACGCCATCGTATCGCCACCAGAACAGCACTGACAGCCATGAACAGGATCAGGCCAAAGACCAGAATCTGGTTTATCCCAAGATCAACAAATGAATGTACCGAGAAATCACCAAGTACTCCGGAGCGTGTCAGAAAAGTACCATAGAGAACCGACAAGAACGTCAGGCAGACCATAACCACAGAGAAGCGTATGAGTCCCCTGCGGTGCTGCATGACAAACAGCGTGTGAATCTGCGCAGTCAGGAGAATCCATGGTATCAGCGATGCGTTTTCAACAGGATCCCATCCCCAGTAGCCACCCCACCCCAGTGTTTCGTAGGACCACCAGCAACCCATGACAATCGATATTCCGAGCACTGTCCAGGCGAATATCGTCCATCTCTTCGCAGCCTCTGCCCAAACATCGTATTTTCGTTCCACCAGGGCTGTCATGACAAAACAGAACGGCACAACTATGGCAGCATAGGCGACAAACATCAACGGCGGGTGGAGTGTCATCCAGAAATTCTGTAACAGCGGGTTCAACCCGGCACCCTCGGTTGGCACTACCGGCAACAGTTCGAACGGCGACTTCTTGATTAGAATAGCGAGAATGAACATCATAAAAAGGTTGAGCCAGAACATGTTGCCCTTCTCGAACTGACGCGCAGTTGGAATCAGGAACAGTCCAATTACTCCAGTAAGCATTGCCCAGAGAAGAAGCGTGCCTTCCTGACCACCCCACAGCGCAGATATCAGGTAGTGCAGGGGAAGATCGGTCGAAGAATACGAATACACGTAGGAAACTGTGAAATCGTGTGTGACGATCAGGTACAAAAGACCGGCGGTAGCGGCAACCAGGAAACCTGTAGTTACTCTAAAGAAAATTCGCGCTGCTCTCAGCCACCGGTCTCTGCCTCGCCAGACAAGCAGATAGGCCACGCAAGAAAACAGGCTACAGGCTGCAGCCGTAAAGATTAAATAGTCACCCAAGTATGCCATCTACTGCTCCTTTGATACCCACTTAACAATAGTCACTTTTCAGTATCCTCCGCTGTTTCGTCCAAAACCGCCAGATCTTCCTGCAAAATGACTTCAGCAGCGCCATTTGAAAGAGCCAGCAATGTATCAATGACTGCCTCGACCAGGAAATCGGGGGTTGATGCTCCGGCGGTCACTCCGACAGTCTCAATACCCGCCCCATCACCAACGAACCAGCCTTCCGAGATATCAACTGCCGATCCGATCAGTTCACTCCGTCCGCATTGTGCCTTTGAGATGTCTGCCATACGCTTGGAGTTGGCCGAAGTCTCCGACCCGACGACCAGTATCATGTCCACACCGGGAGCCATGTCGAAAATCGCTTTTTGGCGTTCTGTTGTTGCGTTGCAAATGGTATCGAACGTTTCAATCTGTGGCCACTTCTTCTTTGCAGCCGCCTGGAACTGCTGGAAGTCATCTATTCCCATTGTTGATTGCACAGTGAGTCCCAGTCTGCGATCAGGCCAATCCGGGTAGTTGTCCAATTCCGCCATATTCGAAATCACGGTGATTCGGTCCGGGGCGTGGCCAAGAATCCCCTTGGTCTCATCGTGGTCCCGATCACCAAAATGGATAATGTAGTAGCCGCGCGGTATTACTTCCATGATTCTCGTACAAATGCGCGTGACCAACGGACAGGTGGCATCGATGATGTTCAGACCCTTGGCGCGCGCAACAGCCATCACGTCCGGCGAAGCACCATGAGCCGGAATTATCAGCGTGCCACCTTCGACTTCGTCAACGGACCATTTCTGACCGACGCCCATGTTCCGAAAACTCTCCACCACGGCTTCGTTGTGGACGATCTGGTTAAGGATCGTAACCGGACCAGTGGCCTTTCTTGCGGTGTCCTCTGCGATATTGATTGCCCGCTTGACCCCCATGCAGAAGCCCTTACTGCGGGCAATGATGATCTTCTTGATCATAATCTGCCAAGAAATCCTTTCGACTGATCGAACGCGCGATAGGAACTGCGAACAAGCGGACCCGATTCCACATGGGCTATACCGATTTTGCGTCCCGTCTCAGCTAACATTTCAAATTCATCAGGAGTATAGAACCGTTCCACTGACAAATGGTTCACCGATGGTCTTAGATACTGGCCGATTGTCACAATATCAACGCCAACATCATGAACCTGTCGAAGCAACATCTCAATTTCGTCAAGAGTTTCGCCGAGCCCGACCATGAAACCGGTTTTGACTACCGGACGTGGCGTGTGTACCGAAATAGCCCGAAGTAAATCGAGCGATCTCGACAAGCTGGCTCCGGGACGCGCAGCGGAATATAGCCTGCCTACAGTCTCAACATTGTGTGCCAGGACGTCAACGCCTGAGTCGATGATTACCGCCAGTGCTTCCGTATTGCCGGCAAGGTCCGAAATGAGAAACTCTACCCGAACATTCTTGTCACGGGCGCGAAGTTCTTTCATAGTCGAGACGAAAATACCTGCTCCCCCATCCGGCTGATCATCGCGGGTAACGGAGGTAATAACAACCTGCTTGAGGTTTAGTTTTGCCACAACTTCGGCAAGTCGGACTGGTTCTTCGATATCCAGTGGACCGGGTATACCGGATGAGACGCCACAGAACCGACAGTTGCGGGTACAGATATCACCCAAAATCATGAAAGTAGCTGTGCCGCGTCCAAAACATTCCCGGATATTCGGACAGTGTGCCTCCTGACAGACACTGTGAATCCCGTGCTGTTTCAGTATCGAGCGAACGCGTCCATAGTCGTCATTTATCCGGCGCTTGATTTTGAGCCATTCGGGAAGGCGCTGTGTCGGCCGCGTCCCTTGCGACACAATCGTCTGTGACTTCGATATTTCTTTCATGCGTTGGTTGAACAGGTGCTGCCGGATTTGTAAGCAGCAACTTTGCCAAGGAAATATTCCAGCAGCCGGGTATCATCACTCAGTTCTGCATGGAACGAACTTGATAACAGATTGTCTTGCCGAACAAGAACCGGATCGCCAAGATACGAAGCTAACACTGTCACCTCAGACCCAAGGCGGGTGATCTTCGGTGCTCGTATGAAAGTGGCATCGACAGTGATTTCCCCGTCCCCGAGATCAGCGGTCACCGTGTCCTCGAATGAGTGCACCTGCCGCCCGTAGCCGTTTCTGATAACATCGATATCCAGAAGCCCAAGCGGAGTGACTTTGGACAGATTGTCTTTGATTCCGTGCGCCAGCATCACCATACCGGCACAGGTACCGAACACCGGCGCAGATTGGGCGAACTTTGTCAGCGGTTCGCGCAGCTTGAATCTGTCCAGAAGTATGTCCATCGTGGTAGACTCGCCGCCCGGAATGATGATACTGTCTATATCCTTGAGATCCTGCGGCAGCCTGACCAGACGGCATTTTGCCCCGACTGCCTCAAGCTGGCGCTGGTGGCGCTCGTAGTCGCCCTGAAGAGCCAAGATACCTACTGTTCTGTCAGAAAACTTTCTCATCATATTTACAACACTGGGAATCATACAAAGTGCCGGGTTGGAATATACGAGATTGGACGGACCGGTCAAGTGTGGTGCTTGTTGATAAACCGTCCGCATACAGTGGCGTCAGGTGTCTCTGCCTGACGCTACCTACGGATTCTTGCGGCTGCCAGGCAGAGACACCTGGCAGCACAGCCGCCCAAATGGATAGAAGGACTCTTTCAACAAACCCTGTGTACGGCCCTGGCGATTCAAAAACCGAGCAAAACCTGGCGGTCGTTGCTGATCGCTTTGATGGGCGCAGGAAGCGGGGGTGAATCGTCCCAGGTACGGCCTTTCAGAAGTCGCCCTGACTTCTTCTTGTTCACACCGCCCCACTGCTTGAAGAAAAACGCCGCATGCTGCTTGCGGCACTGCTCCTGGATATCCAGCACCCACTCCTCTTTAATGGGCCGAGCGCCGGGACCGGACTCGCCGCCTACAATCACCCAGTCGATCCCGTCAAGATCAAGTCTTGGAATCGGTCCCAGAAGCGGCTCCAGCGAGAGAAACCGCACTGGGGCATCGACTCGGCGAAGATCATCAATCCGCTCAAGATACCGATTGCTCTCGACCGTTACCCCCATCCAGACATTCTCTGGCCAGTAGAGCGAGGGTGCCCCACCGCTTGGGCTTGTTGATAAACCCTGTACTGTGCGCGGCAGACGTCCCCGTCTGCCGATATCCTGATGCCAGGCGGCGCACGAGGACGTACACTGCCCACCGTCAATCAGTTTTTCAACAAGCCCGCTTGCGGTGGGATCAGGCTTTTGGGCAAACCTCGCCAGCCGTTTGGAGCGCTTGGTGAGAATCTGGAAAACGTGTTTATCGGCACGGGCCATGACATCAAACATCCTGCGCACAAACGCCACCGGCACTTTGGGGTGAAACAGGTCGGACATCGAATTAACAAACACCACCTGCGGTTTGCGCCAATGTAGGGGTTCTTCGAGGATTTCCGGATACAGGGTAACTTGGAACCCGTTACGGTACTTGGCCACCCCCATAGCCTGCAGCCGCTTCGCCATCCGCTCGGCATAACAATATACGCACCCAGCCGAGAGGGCTTGTTGATAAAGCCTTATTTTCACGTTGCATAATACGATGAGGGTGCATGGCAACCTATGTTTGTGTTTGGACGCCACAATCGGCTCACAAGTCGTGTGACAAGGTTGAGTA
>QNAF01000027.1 GCA_003641405.1 Candidatus Zixiibacteriota bacterium
ACATTGAAGTGTTTTATAATCGTCAACGCCGTCACTCGACCCTGGGCTACAAAAGCCCGATTGACTTCGAGCGACAGCAAGCACTATCTTCTTAACGTGTCCGTTTTATCGGGGGAAGATCACAACTATCTTCTTTTGCATAGTGTTCAACCATTTGGGCGGGTCCGCAAAACGCGGACCCGCCGTTGAGGACTAACTATAGACCGAGTCCAGTATTACGGAGGCTTCCTTGATGACCTTGGCGAATGTGACGGATTCCGAGATAACCGCTTCCTCGAAGCGCTGTTCGATGATCTTGTCATATTCGACCATCAGCGGCTGTGTGACCACCTCTTCGATAGCAAAGCGGTTGTCCAGGCCAATCACGTAGTCAGTCGGGACTTCATCCGAACGAACGAGCGCCGCCCCGAGCGGACTGAACAATTCGCCGCTGCTCTGGAACCGGTATCCGGCCAATGGATCCTTGAACTCGTCAAGCGCCAGAATGGTTTTGAGACCGTCGATGTGACAGATCATGGTGTTCATGTCGAACGGCGAGAACGAAGCCCACAGTTTGACGAGATCGTCATAGTCGAGGGTGCCGCTGACGTCGGTGTTGATAACGCTCGCAGCGTTGTCGTTGCCGTCACCGTTGATGATTGTATCCACAACCATGCCGATCTTGTCGGACTGCATCATGAACCCGATATACCACAGCACCACGCGGAATTGCGAAGTGTTACGGTAGCGCAGTGCCTTGTAGCTGGCCTTGAGTGCCAGGCCGTAGTCGGTAACGTTGACGGCATGGGTCTGCTCGTTGACCAGCAACTGCGGTACCTCGGCACCGTCACCGATTGGTCGCAGGGAGAACTTGGTGTCGGTCGAAGTATCGATGAAAAAGGGCGTGTACCGGTTGCTGGACACGGTGGTGCTGTTGGCTACGAGCCTGCTCAGTTCCGGGCGCATGGCCTGACCCTTCTTGATCTCACGAAGCATGAACTCCGGCATCAGGGACGAGGCTTTCTGGAAGAACTGCTCCACCGTAGTGGGGTGCTTGCCACCGAGCTGCACACCGGACAGTGCCAGTTGCCTCTCGAACGCATCCAGCGGGGAACCGTGTGGTGTGGGATCGAACTCATCGCATTCAAGGAGTTCGGAGAGTGACATGCCACGGGCATCGGCTTCGAGATACAGATCGCGATCAACTTCAACTGCCGCCGCGCAACCGAGGTCAACACGACCAATCGAGCCGCCATGATCTGCATCGTGCTGAAGGGCATTTGCCCCGGCGGTCTGTAGAAACTTGTGGAAATCCATTCGTTGTCCTTTCTAATTCAGAAGAATCACGCAGTCGGTTGTGCCGTTGACGGCCAGAACGGTGCCGCGTGCCACGTTTCCGCCGGCGGGATCGTCTCCGGTCAAAGCCGGGGCCTGTTTAATTGTTCCGCTGGTACCGCCGACCACCCTGTCACCCACGCTGGGAACTGTGGCCGAGACGGCAAGACGGCAGATACCGCCGATCTGAACGGTGGCCAAACGGTCACCATCATCATTGTCGCTCAGGGTAAGTGCGGTTAGCTTGCCAAGAAATATTTCACCGGCACCGATCGGTCCTACTTCGTTGTCTGCAGTGATAGTGACGGGTTCGCCGATTTCTGCATCCTTGAGATCGTCCACACCGCCGGTCTGGCTGATACTGAATGTCGCCAGTACGGGGAATACGGCCTCAAGATTCTGATCTCTTACTGACATGAGTTATCCTCTTTACTTTCTTTTTCGTTGAATGAAAATGGCCGGGACGTGGTTCTATAATGAACCGCTCCCTCTCAGCCGGGAGACAAGCTCCCACGGTTCACTGTACGCCGCGTTGTTCGCGACTTCTAATCGTTGCTGCACGACGACCACTCGGACTGTATGAACGCAGACCGGGCAGATGTGCCGAAGCTGGAAACGTGTCACGAAAGCGCGCGGAGATTCGCCGATGCTGTTCCAGCAGAAGTTCTGCCGTCAGCGATGGTAGTTGCTCCACGAGTGCGAGCGCTTCCTGCCAGGTATCGCGCTTGCGGTCAACGGCTGCTATCGCCTTGACCATACCGGCCACACGCTGCTCATAATCTTTTCGAAGTGTGGCAAGTTGTCCTGTCAGGTCATGGTGCTCGGTCAGGACATCCTTCAACTCGACCAGGCGTTTTCTGATCTCGTCAAAATCCAGCAGCGACACGGAACTGTCGTCGATTCGTTCGGTTAACTCTTCAAGGAATGCGATATGACTTTTGTTGTTTTCCAATGTTCTCTCCCAAATTGTCAACGAGGTAATCCTCTATCCGGATGAGTCTCGATTCGATGCTTCTGGAGAACTGGTAGAATTGTTCTCTACTAACAACGCCTTCTCTTAGCAAAACTTCGAAACCAGCCAGCTTTTTGTCGAGCGTTCCTACCACGTCGCTCTCGGCCTTTGCCGCCAGGTCTATCTTGATCGACTGAATAGTCATGAAATAGGCCGCTGCTATTGAAAGCACTATGGCTATCAAGTGTGTAAGCTGGCCGTTTAATCTGAAACCCGGTTGTGTTTTCGGCATCACATTCACCTTGATCCCGGCGTCAGTGTTTGCCACTGCGCACAGTTATCATCCTTGCTTAGTGGGCCGACTTCATCAACAACACTCGGTTGATAGTGATACTGTATCATTTTGCCTTCTCACCTGACACATGGTAGAACAAGTGCATCAACCGACCGTTGATTTTGATCGGTCGCATGACGAACCTGCCGTCAAGACAGCCGGCCAGGTTCATGATGAAAGCGTTCTTACTGCGTTCGAAAGACTGTACAATGCCCTTCCGGATTGAGTGGTTGGCGGGGAGGTCAGCCTGCGTAGGAACAGACGACTCGCTGAGCATTGTTGCTATGAACTTCCCGCCAAGTCGCAGCTTTGCGAAATCAAACTGGGCAATCTCGAAAGCATGCACCGGTGTCTGGCCGGCATCAGTTGACTGCTCTATAATGAGGTGCGCCGTTGTAGTCTCGGCATTCAGTAGAAGGCGGTATGAATTACGGGGACGGTGCTTGTTCTCGTCGGGATGGTAGGTGTAACGCCTCTCGTCGATCAGGTTCAGCTTTCCGTCCGAATCCAGTGACCATATCTCAACGCCGTCACGAGTCATGATTTCGCGAACTCTTTGACGCAGATCAGACGCTATGGCTATTCGATGCGGAATAGTGCGCACATCAAAGGCCGAACGTTTTCTTGAAGTGACAATGTCCCCCTGCTCCTGACAGGGCAATACATTAAACACAAGGCGTGAGACAAGACTTGAGCGTCCATCAAGATGCCTGGTAATCTGGTCAGCGCTGCAGCGGTCTTTGCCACGGTATCCCACCAGCACCCCTGCAACTGGCTTGGCTGGCGCGAACGTATCTGGCATCCGGCTGGTCAGTACGCCGGTGTCGATGGGGGTGCCGTCAAGACGCGCGAAGAGTAGTTTCCCCTGCGTGACCGTGGCCGTGAGCGAAAGACCTTCGTACTTGGGTACAACAGCGTAGTGCTTGCTGCGATCCAGACTGTCGAAGTTATCAAGCGGAACTGGCTGTAAGTAGGGTATGTCCGGTGAGCGAGGTTCGTCTGATCCATTCTCACTATCGAGTTCTTTGGATACAGACGTGTTTGGTACAGCGCCGCGGTAGACCAGTGATGTCTCCAGCACTTTTTGCAATTGGCGGTAATTGAAATAGCATTCCTGCTGAGCACCACCAACCTGGTACGACTGCAGCGGCTCATGCTCACACTCACGAATGTCCCTGCCGCAGATTGAGCATTCAGGGAAAGCAAACGTGAATGCGATTGAGCATTCCTTGTAGATGCCGCCATCGATATTCTCCCGAAGATCTTCGGCACCTTCAGCCGTCCGTAACCAGTAGAAATAGCTTTTCACCCAGGGACAGCCATCACGCTCAGTTGAAACAGCATGGAAATTCCGGCCAACAGGCAGCTTGTCTTTCCGGTGTCCAATCAGAACCGGCGAGTCCATGAGTAATTCAACCAGTCGCTCATGTTCATCAATCGGAAACCGCCCGCCGAATGAGTTGACCTCATCTGAGGCAATGTACATGGCTCGTACATACACCTGATCTGCCGTAACCGGTGTTGGTGGTTTGATATTTTTGTTAATGAGATCTGCCAATCCTGGCGGCAGAGTCTCCGATGGTTCAGCCAGCAAGGCGACTATCCGGCCCCGACTTTCCTTCATCAGCACCTCCAGTATGTTATCTGATAGAAGGTCCCGATTCGCCTTTAGAAGTGAATTGCCACCAATTTTGCGCAACCGGTTGCCTTATCAGGCGCGCCCGGTAGCGGCACGAAAGTTGGCTGGCGCCCTTTAATGCATAGCGGCACAACGATTTAGGCGGCCACGACGACTCTCGTAGCTGAGGGCACGGTCTTTGCTTAGATATATTCTGGAAAGACAGAAAACCTGTTTGAGGAGTAATAAGATGACACTATACAAAGCTCACAATAAGATCTCGCTGAAATGGCTGATCGCGCTGGCAGTGTTTATTCTGGCGATGACAGTAACCTGGACTGACGTATATGGGGATAGCAACAATGACGCAACTCAAACCAGCGCCCATGATGATTATAATTCTTCTGGAAGTCGCAGTCAGACAGACACCACTCCAGTCCCTGAACCAGCCACAATGATACTCCTCGGTGGCGGCCTGACCGCCATGTATCTCGCAAGAAAACGCAGAAAGAATCGCGACAAAAAATAAGCACTCCTACCCCCTCCCCTCGCGCCTTCTGAGTCCCCTTCCCTCAGGAGGCGCTTTTTTTATCTACACTCGCCCTACTCGCGGACCGACAATCGGCAGGCTGCGCTTACGCAACGGCCAGAGCGCCAGCCCCAGGGCCATGAGAGCATCGCACTTATTGTTGTCGTCCCAGCGAGCCTGTCTTAGTTCGCTTTCAAGCGACCATGTTCTACCGGAACCATCCGGAAGCTCCCAGCGCTGGTAGGCTACCTGACCTTTGGCGTGAAGCAGCTCGGCATTGGTCAGCATTTCGCTCTTTGACTGGGGAGTGAAGATGAAGGCATCCGGTCGGAACTCACGTAATTGCTCGACAACAACATCACCAAGACCGGTGGCATCAACCACAAGGCGACCGGGATACTCTCGCTGGCGTTGCTTGATTTTCTCTATCACCGTCACCCAGTCGAACAACTTCATCCGTTCAAGCGCAACAACCCGCGCCAGACCGTTGACCACTTCAACCGTGATACCGACTGTCGCCGTCCGCTTGCGGGCAAGATCCCATCCGGTGATGTAAGAACAGTCAGTGCCGTCTACCGGTGCGCCGGTTTCCGCAAAGCGTGCCAGGGCGGCATCAACGTACTCACCCTTGAGAACTTCACCACCAGTATCCACGAACTGCCCCATGATGTTCTGTTTGAGGCGGGACTCCGTGAAGTACGTAACGCGATCCTGTAAATACGTTTTTGATATGAATGGGTTCTGCCGACTGTCGCCGGATTGGAAATAGCCCCTGTGACGGCCTTCGGCAATCTCCCGCGCACGACGGTAGAACCAGTTCTTTCCGTTGGGTGTCGAGACCAGATCAAGTCGACCTTCGCGATCAGCCAGCCGCATCAGGATGACTTCCTCGACAACGTACTCAGGGCATGTCTCAAACGCTACCTCGTCGAACACAAACAGGTCATAGTCATTGCCGAGTAAGTGCTCTCCACGATTCTGAGTCGAGCGCGCTTCAATTGTCGCGCCGTTGCCTAGTGTCAGTCGGGGATACGGCGACCACCTGATCTCATCGACGAGAGCAGAGACAAGTTTCGATTGTCTTACCAATCGCACGACCTGGTAGAAAACAAGATTGGCCTGATCCTGCGTGATGGACGCCACCACCGCCCGGTAGCGACCGGATCTGTCATAGCGAAGCTTACGGGGTCTGAAGATACCCGCGTGAAGGAGCTTGGTCGCCGTGACAAATGACTTCCCCCAACGGTTTCCAGTCACCAGCACGTTCTCAGGACACGTTGAGCCTGTCAACCACTCTCTCTGCCCAGCGTGTAGTTCCACATCAAGGAACCGCCGGGCAAAAAAGGCGGGGTCGCTCAGACCCCGCCTGAAGTCATCGTAGCCAAAAGCAGCGTTTATAGAAGTTCCCAAGCCTTCTCACGCGCAGTATTCTCGTCGATCAAGCCGGATTCATACAGTTTCAAGATGTTGTCGACCTTTCCTGTCTGAAGCTGCAAACTGTCCTTTGCCTGGTACGCAAAGCTGTTGTCAAAAACAAAACGGCACCGGGCATCCATCCCGGCCAGGGCCAAATCAATGTTACCCAGCCATTGAAGAAAACTCGCGACTTCCGCCTGCACCGAGCGCACCTGCCGCATCACGACATCGAACTTGAATCCCGACCATGTAGTAGTGGCGCCGAACGAATACCCCAACAAGTATGGGGCAAGGTGCGTCCCGGCGCAGATGTCTTCGATCATCGCCCGGTGATTCATGAACCAACTGTTGGTTACTTCACGCGATTTCTCCGGTCCGGCGTGTTCGATGATAACATTGTCCCAGGTGACGGGATTCTGGTCGATGTCCAGTGACTTGATCATGGTCACGGTGGAATCGAAATACTCGTTGATTCGGCTGGTATAGGCGTCGTCGGACTCGCCAACCAACCGTTCCGGTGGTGTGATTTTGACATGCAGACGATGAAAGCCTGAATTGTGACTGGACCTTCGCATGTCATCGACAAGTTGCTGCTCGATATAGGTAACGAACGGAATAGCCTGAAGAATCGAGCGGCCGAATGGCTGTGAGATACTGGCATTGAACGGCACATAGTAGAAATCGGCCCGGTCGAGGTCCAGTGTACGGTTTTCTTCCTGCAACACCAGTCTCTGCCCGTGCTTTGTTTCTTCGGCGTGCAACTTGATCGGATCGACAGGAATGAACCGGTCCACACCGGAACCGTCCGGCTCGACTGTCAGGAAACCTCCGAAAATGCCGTCACGATACATTGACGTGAACAGGTCGGGGAACATTGTCTCAATGCCAACACGATCACCAAAGGGGTTGGTGTAGAGACGCTCAGCAAGTCGCCGGAGTCTCTCCTCGGCACGGCGTTTCAATGACTCGTCTTCGACATCGACTACCTTGAACTCCGCCGGCGCAGAAGACAGCCGCACCCATGTCCACACGCAAGAGTTGATGAGCGGCACGTTGTCCATCAGGAACCGGTAGAGCATGCTGCGGTAGCGACCGCTTTCGAAATCTCTATACGTCCATTTCAGTACCGAACCAAGCTTGTCGGCAGTGGTGAATTCTCTGGCGCTGACAGATTTGACTCCCACCGGGCGCTTGAGTGCCAGACCTTCTGTACCTGCACTCAGTTTGTTATGTGTCTGTTTCTGTTGTGTCACGCTGATTCCTTTTTCCGAACGCGGACAGTTCACTGTTACCTTCGATCCTGAAGTGATTTCGGCAACACAAAGGTGCAGTTCGCGCGTAGGAAGCGATTGAATAAGGCTGAACGGCATGATATTCGATTCCATCAGAATCACTTGAACGTGACAACGGCCCTCCTATTATTGTATTGCTATCGAGTCGCGCGGTTGCGATACTCTGTTCCTGACACAGGTTTTCAAGAAAGAGCCGATAGTAAAAGCATAATGACTACTCGACACTGTACTATAATCACGTCTTGCTTAGTAGCAATTCTGTGCCTCTCCTGCTCGGACAACCCAGCAGTGCGAGCGCGCTATGAAGCCGAAAAAATGTATTTCCTTGCGGAAAAGGCATCTCGAAGCGCAGGCATTCGCCCGAACCTGGTCAACCCTGCTGTCTCTGAACAGTTTCTCGCAAACTATGCCAAAACCCTTGAGTTCTGCTACAACATGCTGGATTCCCTCTCCGCTTCAACATATCCTGTCGAAACAAGCGAGTTAACCGGAATTGCATTCCGAGCTGCCACTCGGCTGTCTCAGCTACACTATGGCAATAAGGAGTACGCCACGAGTGCCAACATTCTTCAGGACCTTCTGACCCAGACAGACGTTGCCGGCAGTGCCAGAATCGCCACCTATCTGAATCTGGGAAGAGCCTTGCAGTCGGCGGGAAAATGGGATTCCGCGTCGGCTGTCTATGGGTACTCAGTTGACACCTTCTATCCGCCACTCGATCCCGGCGAAAACATCGTCTATAATCTGTTCAACCTTCCGGCCAGAATCGCCCGCATATATCAAAACGCGGGGGACACTGTTCTTGCTACCGACCATACTTTACAGGCAGAGCAATACTACAAAAAGCTTACCCGGGATTTTCCAAACAGCCCCCTGGAGTATGCCGCCCGGAATCAGTTGGCCAACCTCTACGAACGCTCCGGAGAATGGAACAAAGCAATAGAGCAGCTTGAACAACTGACAGACTCGACCGGAAAAACAAGCATCGCGGCCAGAATTCGAATAACCGACTTCCATGCCGGACCTCTGGGAAAGAGGAGACTGGCACTGCGGGAGTATGACAGTCTGTTAGGCGTCCTGCCCGATCGGGACAGCCTTGAATACGCTTCGATAATTTTCAAGAAGGGTCTCGTGCTCATGGATAACGGAGATCATGGTTCGGCTCGCAATCTATTCCTCGACATCAAGAACCAATACTCCTTCTATTTCTACGGGAATCCTTCAGTTCAACTTACCATTGCGCAGTCATTCGAAATCCAGGACAACTGGGATCGTGCCGAGACTGAATACGAGTTCCTTATCGAGAATTTCGCCGGAAGCCACCAGGCTATGTCTACCTATCTCTACCTTGCTGACAAGTACTCACAGAAGGGGCGTAACCTGGATTCCCATAGAATGATGGATCGGGCAGAAGCAGACTTTGACAGGCTTGCCGCAAACCAACAGGGCCGACCAGCCGAGGCCATAGCCCTGAGCTACAAGGCTGAACTGCTTGGCCGCCAACAGGATTGGGATCAGGCCGCGACCCTTCTGGTGTCGATTTTCGAGCGATTTTCCAGAAGTGAGATCGGCTGCAAATCGCTGATTAACGCCTCGGCCATCTATCGCGACCAGCTTGGAAACCCGATTGTAGCTGATTCGCTTATTGGGGAGTTGAAAAAGAAATTCACAGCAGTTGACGAAACGGCGGAAATTTAGGATCTTTTACCGATATGTCTTTGTAGAACTGATTGGCAACAAGCAGGAGTTGCCTTTGGAGGAAGAATGAAACTGTTAGTAAAGTCCCTTACAATCGTTGTCCTACTGAGTGCTTTGCCGATGTTAACGGCAGCGCAGAAAGATCCCTACGGCACCGTCGATACGGTGTTCGCCGAGATTATGAAGATCGATGACTACAATCGCTCAATCACCATCTCATGTTTCAATGATGAAGATGTTGTGGGGATTGCCATCCCAATTCACATGTCTACCGGACAGACAAAGGTTGTCGCCGACTCCGCAATATGGGTGGGCGGACGAGTTGAGAATTGGGACTACAAGGCTTTCCGCCCGGACACCGCTATCCAGTGTGCACTGATTGCAGGGGTTGCAAATATCGGCCCCACAGACAACGTGCTGGCACCCGGACGTGGTCGATTGGTAACTGTCTTTGTGTCTTCCACTGACGGCAATAAGATCGATGAGTTCAGTATCGACACAACTACTGTCGCCCCGGACAACTCACTGATGTTTGTTGTAGACAGATACCAGGGAACACCACCGGATACAGTAAAGATTGACTTCAAAGACCGACAGACTATTCCGGCCTGGGTGATCCGTAAAGCCGAAAGTACGGAATAGAAACAGACCAACAGACATGAGAAAAGCCCGGCCGGATTGGTCGGGCTTTTTCTGTTCAACTCCACAGTAGGTCAGGACCCTTGTGGTTGTGGTCCTGAGTGGAATGAACGTGTACTTATGTCAGGAGGACAAGCCTCCTGACCTACGAAACTGAAAGATGATTCACAAACGTTTGGGCAGTTCAGGACCTACTCGTTTTCCGGATTCTTCCTTTTCACAATACTCACCCGAGATGCATCCTTAATGCGCACGTATGCCTTAATCTGTTCCTGTTGCTCGGGTGTCAGGCGACCCTTGCGATAAGCTTCCTTCATGAATTGACTGGTGCTAAGTTCGAAATAATTCTCAAACCCCCACTTCCCGGCCAGGTGAGATAACTCAGCATACTCGTCAGGACTCTGGCTTTTGGTTGGCAAGCATTCCTCGCTCTTTAACTTCACTCGCACAGAGGTTGCCGACCCGCACAATGTGTCTACTTCGAGTTCCCTTGCAGCCTGAATCACTTCTTTTCTCAGAGCTTCTCGCTCCTGTTTCCACCGATTCATCTCCTCGTTTGCCTTGATAAACCTGTCAGCAAGTTCTGCTCCAGATTCCGCCGTGGCTTTCTCGCCTCCGCCACCGTTTCCCGACTCGGCATCCAGCATCAGCCGATGCCTCTTGGCGGGACACAGGTGTTCATAATCACAGTAACTGCAGAGTGGCCCCTCCCTGGTGGGGAAATCGTTCAGGCGTTCGGCGTTAATGATCGCATGAACATCGGTGCGAAGTTCTTCAAGCAGTTCTTCGATTTCGTCAGTTCTAAGTTGGCAACTGATTACCTCATCATGTCTCAACCAGTACTGCGCCAACTCAATTCTCTCAAATTCAGGATAGATCGTTTGAATAGCAATTTGGTACAAACCCATCTGACGCCTGAATGACGGATCCTTTGACCCAAGCGGCAAACGCCGACCCGTTTTGTAATCCCATATCTCGATTGTGCCATCAGGACGCTTCCACAACCGATCAACGATAGCCAGAAACCCGAAGCGAGTGTGTGGTAATTCGAAGTTCAGACGCATCTCAGCACCGAGAAGTCTACCCTGATCGAATGGCTGATGTTTTTCGTAGTACTCGGCAAGCATCTTCCTGCCATTTTTGATATAGTCATCCACCGTCATATACTCGTTGGCCACCACGACTGCTTTGCGTATCGGACCTTCCCATTCTGCGTCGTATGCTGCGAGCATTTTATCAAACGACATGAGTTTACCATCTGAAGCTCTTTGATAAAGGAATCTGAGCACGCGGTGAACAGCATCACCCAGTTTGGCATCTGCTGTCGTCCGTTTTGGTACATCCGGCTTTTCAATCTTCTGGAACTTGAACTGCCTTGGGCAGTTTCTGAATGAATTCAGACTACTGTGACTATACTTGGATATCATGCATCCAATATAGAGCGTGGCAAGGTCAATGGGCAATCACATTGTCTGATGAGAAAGGGGAAATAGGCATCAAAGAAACAGCCGGCCCTTGTGGGACCGGCTGTTCATAGTGCAGCGAGCACAGTTATTTCTTGCGGTTGCGGCGCTTGCGATAGGCACCAAGTCCGGCAATTCCAACACCAAACAGCAACATTGTTGCCGGTTCAGGCACCGGTTCCGCCGACAAATCGACCGACGCACCGGATCTGAAAGGCACACAAAACTCGTCCGGTACAAATCCAGGGATGAGTTCCGGGTTCACCCAGGCAGCTGCCATGAGGGAAGCCGTCCCAGTCTGCTGAGTATGGTCATCGAAGCTCCAGTCGAAGACATAAGCCCCGGTGATACCATGGTTCTGCAACCAGCCTCTGGCGAATGACGCTCCAGTCATCAGATCATGGTACGATCCTATATGGCTCATCTCAAACCTGTTCATGGCAATGGGGAATCCAGGGAAAGAAATATTGTTAATCCCAAGAGTCCATTTCCAATCCTGGTACTGGTGGTCCATAACGTCTACAAGCGATGGGTACGTTGGATTGTACTCAAACGAGAACTGAATGCCAACTGCGAGGTTGAAATACTGGCCCGTGTAGTCATAGCTGAGCCGCGGATCCAAGCCAAATTTCCCAACAACGTCGCCCGCACGATCAAAGGCTCCATAGCCTGAAAAATCGGTTGACGTCAAGCTGAATGCCGATCCTACGGAAGGCAATGACAGCACAATTAGGACAGTGGCTAAGGCCAGCGGCCACTTGAAGAGAGCCTTCAAATCACCTCCACTGTTTCTGGTTAAATCAACTCAAATACTTCTACATTCCTGTAACAAAGCAAGAGCCATACCAATGGCCGAATTGTCTCAATGCCATTGGCACACAACACGTTACAATTCACGCAATGATTGCATTATGCAAGGTGCTGCATGTTATTGACATTCTTCATGTGTTAAGTGACCTGATTTAGAGAATCGATTTCGCTTTGACTATGAAGCAAGATCAGAGTAGAGACCGATCCAGCTCCGGCGGACAAGTGCCCAGGTGTATTTGCAGGCTTCATCCTTACCACGACCAGAGAGCCTGGTAACCAGACTCGGATCCTCGATCAGTTCGATGATCCGATCAGCCAGTGCTACGTGGTTATTTACCGGTACCACCAGTGCATTTGCACGATCGTGAACCATTTGCAGAAGTCCGTCCGAGTCAGTTGTCACGATCGGAAGGCCAGTGGCAAACGCCCTTACGATGGAACTCGGAGATTCATCGATCGAAGACGAGCAGAGAAATAAGTCAGCATGTCCATAAAACCTATTCAATTCATCTAAGTTCACTGAATCCATGAACCGGACTCCGTGAATGTGGTTTGAAGCAGCCACATGCTGTAGCATGGTCCGTTGGGTACCATTTCCAACTACTGTCAATTCGGATCGCGGGTATTTCTGTTTGACCAATCGAAACGCCTTGAGGCCACAGAGAACATTATTTTCCTGTTCCAGCGGACAATCCATCAGAATTCGCGGCTGTAGCTTGCTCACAGTACGGTGTTTCAGACCAGTTAAGTCGATCGGGTTTATAACCTGGATTGCATCCAGTCGTGCCCGCTGTGCTACTTTCTCAAGATACCGAGACCCGACAACAATACGATCAGCCGCTTTCAGGAAGGGACGTGACCAGGAACCGGATCTGTCAAGGAACTTTTCGATCTCTGCCGTAACAAATTGCAGAATGACTTTCTTGCCGAAAAACTTCGCAATAACCAATGCCGGCAAAACCAATCTCGCAATAACCTGGGCATCACAAACCTGCAGATGCACGATATTGAAGCCTTGTACCGTGTTGATTAGTTGACGAACAAACTTGTATTTGGCGACAACACTTGTCGCCAACTGACCAAATGGACTTCGAGCGAAATCAACAGTTGATTCGAATGGTGCCGTAAAACGTACTGCCGGCCAGCCTTCGTCAGCTAGGTTATCCCTCAAAGCTGATACCGATCCAGACGCCCATGTTTGCCCACCCTTCTCGCATTTTACGAAGAGAATGCGAGGTCTGGCATTATCGATCGCTACGTCCGTGGCGGAATGTTCCATCGCCATTGCTCTGTGCATCGTGCTCATTGGTCAACCTGTCCTGTCATACACAAGGGCATACAAATCCTTCTTACAGCGTTCGTTGTCTTATACGCCGGTGATACGTTGTCGATCGGTCAAATATACAGGAAATCAAGAAGGTTAATCTCCAGCAGGCTGTTGAAAAACATGGGACCGCTTAATAGACAAAAGGAAAACAGCCCGATTGCTCGGACTGCTCTCTCTGTGTATTAGTTTCCTGAGTTGCGATGGCTAGCCCCTCGCCCCAAAGCAACTCCCCCCTCGTTCGGACCTTTTCCCCCATGAGACCGAAACGGTCTCAATTTCCTCGGCCCTGTTTTTTTTCGGCGAACTCAAAAGAGATTTCACAGCCCCCCGTGCATCCCATCCCTAGCACGCCTGCGTGCGATACGTTATGTAAGAACCATGCCAATCGAGACACATTTCTCGCACCCTCCAACTATTTCCTAATGTGTTGTATCTCAGCACATTACAAAACGAGTTGCGATTCCGACAACGGTCAGATCATGGCAGATAAGACGAATGTTCCAATCCGGAACGGACTCTGTACCAGGTCGTCTCGATCTGAACCAATTGAAACAGCCCTTAACGTAATATGTAAGGAAACAGGGGCAGACAGATCTGCATCGACAGCTATTCCTGAAAATGAATCTCTTTGGATCTCGTCAGCTGTGAAAGGCGTAGCTGCGGACCAGGCGATGGATAGCAAGACGGTCGGCATCTGTAATATCAGTCATCATCAGCCCGGTGTCGATGTACTCCGGGTTAATATCAAGACCGGACCACTTCACGTCGGCGTCAAAACTTACCTGTAGCCCCGGCTGCACAGCTTCCGGCATCGGCATTCGTAGCTGCACAGTGGTGTTCTCCGGCAGCGGCGTTTCGCTAACCAGCCTGACACCTTCAGTGGTAATATCAATTACGCGCCCAACCATTCTGTTGCTATTACGGTCGAAGACCCGCAAGTAGCAGATGGGTTGTTTTCTCTGTAATGCTCTGGCGTCCGCCATACGTTCACTTCCTCCATGTGTTCTGCACAGCCGCCATGACCGCGCAATTCCCCTTTCTGTTTTTATCGGCGTTTGCACCAAAGACTGAACTGTGTGTTCTCCCCCATCAATTGTTCTGTAGATACCGTCTTTCAAGTCAATGCTGAATATTTTGGATTGAATGTTTTTTTAGCCATCAGCATGGCTCTGCTGATAAGCAGCAGTTTTCGCATTGCCGCCACCAGAGCCAGTTTTTTGGG
>QNAF01000028.1 GCA_003641405.1 Candidatus Zixiibacteriota bacterium
AACCAAAATGACTGCTCTGGTAGCAGCCATGAGAAAACTACTGACCATCATCAACACTATGCTCGCAAAAGGAGAAAACTGGAATCCAAAACTCACTTGACAGCAAAGACAGTCCCTACTTTGATTGTACTAACGTTACGCATATGAGGAATATAGTGAATTATGGTTGTCGGAACCACAGGGGTTCTGACCTACGGGACTCATTGATGCCCAAGCCAGTTGCGTTCTTCCCACCTGACAAGCTCCATCAGGTATATATGCGATTCCACCTGCCGACCTTCAGCATCTTCCGTTCGCGCGTGGAACTGGACGATTATTCTGTTGTGCTTGCGTTTCAGGCATAGTCGTCCGAATTTGAGATAGGTTTGGCCACTAATCTCAGAAGTGGAATCGCACGGAAGGTTCCAAATAGCGTTTCCGGACTGGCTCCGCACAACAACAGAATCAACAATCACCGGTAAGCGATCCGTATCGAGCCATGCTTGCATCTTGTCGTCTGTCCCACCTGTTCGCTCAAATCCGCCGACCACTACCTTAATTTCAAAACAATCCCGTGAGTCGCGCTCCCATAGAGGCCAGAACATGAGACTCACATCGCGACCACCCAATCTCTGGGGATAAGCACTGAATATATGAGACTTCACAGCCTTTTTGCCCTTAGCACATACATGGTCTGGAGCGTAGTATGCTCGATACAAGAAATACCCACAGCCCGAATTGGCAATCATCGCAATCAAGAATATCAGCAGTGCAAGTATTGAGTTGGGAACTGCTCTTGCCATTTGATCTTCTCTAGATACGAACCAGCAGGTCTGCGCTACTGGACTTCCCCCTACTTCCCGTACAGTGTCTGGCCTACGGATTTGAGGTCTTTGCAGCCCATGGCTACACGATTGGCCATGTTCTCTTCGGCCTTCTTCAAGTACGAGCGGGGGTCGAACTTCTTCTTGTTGGCAACTTCCGTCTTGGTATGTGTCAACTCAGCACGGTTGGCGTCCACATGCTCGGCTATCGGCTGTGTGAAATAGTACTGGGTGTCGGTGTCGATATTCATCTTGACCACGCCGTAGCCAAGCGTCTCGTGGATGTCGGACAGTTCCGACCCTGACCCACCGTGGAATACCAGCCACATCCGGGCATCTTCGCCGAACTTCGCGGCCACCGCGTCCTGACCCTCTTTGAGAATCTTTGGCCGTAGCTTAACATTACCCGGTTTATAGATGCCGTGAACATTGCCGAACGTCGCCGCCAGCATGAAGTCACCACCTACGGCGCTGAGCGTCTTGTAGACTTCAACCATGTCCTCAGGTGTAGTGTACAGTTTGTCGGCTGGTGCATCGGAGTGATCTACACCGTCTTCTTCACCCCCCACAACACCGGTTTCGACTTCGAGAATGATCTCGTTGTCTCTGCATATCTCCATTAGCTCGGCTGCGATAGACATATTCTCCGCCAGCGGCAGTTCCGAGCCGTCGAACATGTGTGACTGGAACAAGTTGCCTTGACCGGCGGCGCGAAGTTGCACGGTAACGTCAATCAGCGGTCGCACGAAGGCATCCAGTTTTTTCTTCACACAGTGGTCGGTGTGCAGCGCAATGTAGATATTGTAGTGTTCGGCCAGACGATGTACATGCTCGGCGATTGTGATCGATCCGACCGCGATGTCTTTGACGTTCAGACCGGAAGCAAACTCGCCGCCGCCGGATGAAACCTGAATGATTCCGTCGGAGCCGGAATCGGCAAACCCCTTGAGGGCGGCATTGGCGGTTTCGGTCGAAGTTACGTTGATCGCCGGATAGGCATAGTTGCCATCCTGTGCGGCTTTGAGCATATTCCTGTAAATCTCAGGTGTGGCTACTGGCATAATCTACTCTCCATTGCTTACGCGTTTATCTTCCATTTCAATGGACACAGCCTAAAAAAGGTGGTGTCTCTACTGCCTGGCCAACTGGCGCAGGACCATCTGAAGTATGCCACCGTGGCGGTAATAGTCAACTTCAACTGGCGTGTCAATTCGCACTTTCATTCGGAAGCTCTTTTCGCCGTCGCTGCTGAGCGCCTTTACGACAATCGTCTGTCCGGGCTTGAGGTCGTTTGACAGGCCTTCCACCGTGAACAGTTCGTCACCTTTTAGATTGAGTGATTCCCTGGACTCTCCTGCTATGAACTGAAGCGGCAGCACGCCCATGCCAACAAGATTGGAGCGGTGGATTCTCTCGTAGCTCTGTGCCAGCACCGCTTTGACACCGAGCAGGTTGGTGCCTTTGGCAGCCCAGTCACGCGATGATCCCATGCCGTAGTCATTACCGGCCAGAACGATCAGCGGTGTCCCGGTTTCTTTGTACTTGATGGCAGCTTCGTAGATTGACATGGTTTCGCCGGAAGGATGATGCAGCGTGATGCCACCTTCAGTGCCCGGTACAAGCTGATTGCGCAAGCGGATGTTGGCGAATGTACCGCGTGTCATCACTCGGTCATTACCGCGCCGGGAGCCAAAACTGTTGAAATCTGCAAACTGCACCCCGTTCTCCAGAAGGTACTTCCCGGCCGCCGAGTCCGCTTTAATTACGCCCGCCGGTGAGATATGGTCGGTTGTAATCATGTCACCCAGCATCGCCAGCACGCGGGCGTCGCGGATAGGTTCGATATCTCCGGCATCCCTGGGCATTCCCTGGAAGAACGGCGGATGCTGCACATAGGTTGACGTTTCGTCCCACGCGTAGATATCGCTTTTTGTGCTCTTGATAGCGTTCCAGTCGGGGTTGCCGTCGGATACGGAGGCATACTCCTTGCGGAAAAGATCGCTTATGACATACTCGTTGACCAACTTGTTGACTTCCTGCTGTGTCGGCCAGATGTCTTTGAGGAATACGTCTTCACCTTTGTCGTTCGTCCCAACCGGCTCTGTCACCAGGTCGATATCAACCGTTCCCGCCAGAGCGTAGGCTACGACGAGTGGGGGAGAGGTCAGGTAATTAGCGCGAGTGTGGGGACTGACGCGTCCTTCGAAATTGCGATTACCGGAGAGCACTGCCGATGCCACGAGATTGCCTTCATTGATAGCTTTCAGTACCGGCTCTGGAAGCGGCCCGGAGTTTCCTATACAACTCGTGCAACCGTAACCGACGTTATGGAATCCGAGTTTTTTGAAAGACTCCATCAGCCCGGCCTTCTCCAAGTAGCCGGTGACTACGCGCGACCCCGGTGCCAGCGATGTTTTCACGTACGGTTTGACATTCAGTCCACGCTCAACGGCCTTTTTGGCTACAAGCCCGGCCGCCATCAGCACGTGCGGATCAGATGTATTTGTACAGGCGGTGATAGCCGTTATCACAACTGCCCCATGCCGCAATTCCGCTTTGTAACCGTCTTTGACATTACCAACTGAATCGAGATCACCCTGTGATAGTTCGAAACCACCCTCCTTGATTGTCCTGGTCAATGCCTGCTGGAATTCGGATTGCATGTTGCTCAATGAAATCCTGTCCTGTGGTCGCTTGGGACCGGCCAACGAAGGTTCAACTGTCGACAGGTCAAGTTCAACAACCTGTTTGTATTCAGGCGGCTCTGATCCTTTCGTGCGGAATAACCCCTGCTCCTTGGTATAACACTCAACCAGGTCAACTTCTTCGTCTGTGCGACCGGTCATCTTCAGATAGGCGATAGAACTGTCATCAACGGGGAAATAACCCATGGTGGCGCCATATTCCGGTCCCATGTTAGCGATCATTGCCTTGGTTGGCAGAGACATCTCATCGAGGGCCGGACCGAAGTACTCTACAAACTTACCGACCACGCCCGTCTTCCGGAGCATCTGAGTAATAGTGAGAACTATGTCCGTATCGGTGACACCCTCGGAAATCCGACCGGTCAGCTTAAGACCGACAACTTCTGGCATCAGCATATACAGCGGCTGTCCGAGCATGGCGGCCTCAGCTTCAATGCCGCCAACACCCCAGCCGAGAACACCCAGGCCATTGATCATGACGGTGTGACTGTCGGTGCCTACCAGTGTATCAGGAAACGCCACACCATCTCTGACCTGGACTACTTTGGCCAAATACTCGAGATTAACCTGATGGCAGATGCCGGTGGCCGGCGGGACTACCTGGAAATTATCAAACGCGTGTTGTCCCCAGTGAAGGAACTCGTACCGTTCGCGGTTGCGCTCAAACTCCTTCTCCATGTTGATCCTGAGTGAGTCGTCGCTGCCATAAGAGTCAACTTGTACCGAATGGTCGATCACAAGATCAACGGGTACCAGCGGGTTGATCTTTTTGGGATCACCGCCCATCTCTTTCATCGCCGATCTGAGCGCCGCCAGATCCACAACTGCCGGAACCCCGGTGAAATCCTGGAGCAGTACTCGTGATGGCTTAAACGGGATAGTGATCTCGCCCACATCACCCGGCTTGTAACCAGCCGCCCGAATGACATCGTCCTTGGTGACAATACTACCATCAATATTACGTAGTATGTTCTCCAGCAGGATTCTGATGGAGTATGGAAGTTTGTCTATCTGCGCGTACTTGCTCAGACTGTCAAGTCGGTAGATATCATGCTTCCCGGATTTTGTTTTGAGTTTTGCTTTCGCCTTGAACGGATCCATTGCGGTCTCCTTCTAAAGAAGCGTCGTTCTCTCTGTTCATCAACGGGTAGTTATTATATACCTCAGTTTCCACTAAGACAAGAAACAGATCACTTGCCAGGAGAATCGTTGAAAGCTCTTGCCATATCGGATAGTTCCTCACTATCTATCCCTTGGGCAGGTGGCCGGTTGTTTTCAATCGGTAGCCCCCTGAAAGGCTACGGAGACTATGTTCGCTAAGCGATTGACCACAGATAGCATCCACATAGGCACACCAGCCAAGGTAAACCTGTTTCTGCAGGTGCTTGGCAAGCGGCCCGACGGTTACCACGATATCAATTCCCTGTTTCAGGCTGTCTCACTTTTCGACCGTCTCAAATTCACTCTGGTCAAAGGAAAGCCGGGAATACAGATCAATCTGACTCGGCCGTCCAAACTGGAACTGGACGACTCCAATCTCATCGCCCAGGCGTATCATTTGATGCAAGATAGGTTTGGTCTTGAATCTGGACTTGAAGTTGAGCTCGAAAAGAACATTCCGATAGCGGCCGGACTGGCAGGGGGATCCGCTGACGCCGCCGCCACTATTCTGGCCTGCGTGGCCTTGTTTGATCTGCCTCTTTCATTTGGCGAAATGGCTGAATTGGGGCTGGAAATAGGATCAGATTTGCCGTTTTTCTTCACTCGCGGCCAGGCGTTGATTGGTGGACGGGGCGAAAAGATCACCCAGACTGATTTTCCGACAGACTATTGGCTGATCCTGGTCACCCCGAATATCGCGATTTCTACTGGCACCAGCTATGCCGCTCTCGGTTTGGGCTTGACAAAAGCCGCGCAGCCCTTTAGCTTAAATCGCTCTGAGACAGTTGTTGGTTTGATTGATAACCTGCGACAGACGGGTAATGATTTTGAGGAAGTCCATCTTCGGTCCTTTCCGATCCTGGGAAGAATCAAAGATGGGCTTTTGGACGATGGAGCTTTGCTGGCTCGAATGAGCGGCTCCGGTCCAACGGTTTTTGGTATATACATGGATGCGCCGGTATTAGTTAGCAACATGAAGTTTGGCCAGGATAGCCTGCCGGCCGTTGTGGTTCGACCGGTTACCCTGCCCGTACGGCTTCTTTGAATGGGGAGGCTAGCGTGGAGATCACCGAAATACGGGTTACTCTTCGAGATGAGGAGAAACTTCGGGGATTTGCGAATGTCACATTTGACAACGCCTTTGTTATCCGAGGCATGAAGATCATCCAGGGTAACAGAGGGTATTTCGTGTCGATGCCCAGCCGTAAACGGCCGGATGGCACGCACCAGGATATTGCCCATCCCGTTAATCGGGATATGAGGTCGTTGATCGAAAAGGAAGTTCTGGAGGCATACGAAGCAGAGCTTCAAATACAGAGTTCTTCGTAGCTCGCCAGCGAGTTTCTTGGGGCGTCGTCAAGTGGTAAGACACCAGCCTTTGGAGCTGGCATTCCCAGGTTCGAATCCTGGCGCCCCAGAAAAAAAGATATCTGTTGAAAAGACCTGCTTTGTGACCGATCTTAGCGGTCGCAAAACAGGTTTTGGTTTCAGAGCGAAAAGGTTTGGATAATGATCGTTCGGAATGACATCAGGCTGGTAACCGGCAACGCCAATCGAGGACTGGCGCAGAGAATCGCCGCTTACCTGGGAACCGAGTTAACAGATTGCTCCGTGAAGCGATTCTCAGATGGCGAAATATTTGTACAAATCAACGAGAATGTTCGAGGCGCTGATCTTTTCATCATCCAGCCAACCAACCCTCCGGCCGAAAACTTGATGGAATTGCTCATGCTGATCGAGGCCTCCCGCCGGGCGTCAGCTATGCGTATTACTGCCGTGATTCCCTATTATGGCTACGCCCGTCAGGATCGCAAAGACAAGCCACGGGTTCCCATAACGGCCAAGCTGGTGGCAAACCTTATAACCTCGGTCGGTGCCGACCGCGTTATGACCATGGACCTTCACGCCAGCCAGATACAGGGGTTCTTTGACCTGCCGCACGACCATCTGTATTCTTCCAATCTGTTCAACTCCTATTTTCGGAACCTCAAGGTTGATAACCTGGTTGTGGTTTCACCGGACGTGGGATCTCTAAAGATGGCTCGGAGCACTGCCGAAGCTCTGAACGCTGACCTGGCCATTGTCGACAAACGCCGCCCGGAACCTAACGAATCCAAAGTTATGAGCCTGATCGGTGAAGTAAAAGGCAAACATATCCTGATCCGCGATGACATGGTGGATACCGGAGGCTCATTGGTCCAGGCGGCTGAGTATCTTAAGGCACGGGGAGCGCTGGACATTTACGCCGCCTGTACTCACGGAGTGCTTTCCGGCAATGCCGTTGAGCGCCTCTCAAAGTCGCCGATTATTAGAACTATAATCTCAGATTCGATCGATCAGCAGAGTAAAAACCTGCCGGCCGACTTCGAAGTTATCACTTGTTCCAAGTTGATCGGAGAAGCAATTAGACGCACTTTTGACGAAGAATCAATTTCTTCCTTGTTTGCAGAACCGAACAACAGGGTTTAGTATTGGCTTGATTAAGGAGACTGTTCGACCATGAAAGAAGTAGTTATAAACGCGGAACTTCGTACCGGAACCGGCAAAGGTCCGGCTCGACAGATACGCATGGCGGGACATATTCCGGCTGTCGTATATGGTCCGGAAGTTGACCCGATAATTGTATCCGTTGACGAGAGAGAATTCCGTTCGGCGATGAAAGCAACCACTGCCAGTACTATTTTGAACCTGACTGTTGACGGCAAAGTGAACAAAGTGGTGCTTCGCGACCTCCAGCGAGACCCCGTTACCAGCCGCGTAACACATATAGATTTCCATGCCATTTCTATGAGCAGACCGATCAATATCGCTACCCCAATACGTTTTCTGGGAACTCCCAAGGGCGTGAAAATCGATGGTGGCATCATGAATGCAACCATGAGAGAATTGGATATCTCCTGTCTGCCGGCAGATATTCCGGAGTTTTTCGAAATTGATGTCGAAGAGCTTGGAATTGGTGACTCCATCCATGTCAATGAACTTGAGATACCCAAAGTGAACATCCTTTCGGAAGCAAGGCGTACCGTGGTGGTTATCTCCGCCCCGACCGTCATCAAGGCTGACGCTGTTGAGGAAGAAGAAGTAGAAGAAGGTGCCGAAGGTGTTGCCGAGGGTGAAGCTCCCGCCGAGGGTGAAGCTCCTGCCGCAGGCGATGAGGCCAAAGGTAAGGACGAAAAGGCCAAGACTGAGGATAAGAAGAAGTAAGCACTACAGTCTTGTTCGTATAGACGAAAAGAGCCGACCAGTGGGTCGGCTCTTTCTCTTGGCGTTGTGGACGGCGTACGTCCTCGTGCTCCGTCTGGCGCGCACGGGGTGGTAGGCTGCTACATCAGGTCGATCGGGTCCACATCCACGGCGATCCTGAAAGACGACGGCAATCCAAATCGTGCCTGCCGATTCTCCCAGTCAATCAGAGCTTTCACAAAACGTATTGGTTGAGTGGTTCGGGCAAACAACTGACGCCGGAAACGACCGCGCAGCAACTGCATGGGGCACGGTGCCGGACCTATCAGGTCCAGCCTGATCCGTGATCCTGTCGCCACATCTCGAAGCTGGTTGGCGAACTGCGTTGCCTGATCTTCAAGTTTCGCCTCATCTTTCGAGGACAGCACGAACCTCACCAGCCGAGCGAAAGGTGGGAATCCATGCTCGCGCCGTGATTCGATCTCGCGCTCAAAGAAACTCACGTAGTCCTGGTTAGCCGCGTCCCGGATGACTTCGTTGTCAGGATAGTAGGTCTGGATTATCACTTCGCCGGGCTTTTCTCCTCTTCCTGAACGTCCGGCTACCTGTAAGAGGCGGGCGAAAGTCTTTTCGGATGCCCGGAAATCCGGCATATCCAAACCCATGTCAGCCGAAAGCACCCCAACCAATGACACCCCGGACAAATCCAGCCCCTTGGTTACCATCTGGGTTCCGAGAAGGACGTTGTACTTGCCTTCGGCAAACTGTTGCAGCAGTCGGTGACCGTTGATACGTCCCGAAGCCGTATCCGAGTCAAACCTTAGAACACGTCCCCGTTTCAACAGAAGGGCCATTTGCTCCTCGACCTTTTGTGTGCCTGCCCCCGGATACAGCAGCCGTCTTCCGGCACACTTGTCGCAAGTGTCGTTAGCTCTGCAGATATGACCACAGTAGTGGCACGAGAGCTTTCTGCCGGAGCGATGATACGTCAATTTCAGGTCACAGTGCGGACAGGTTGGCACATGCCCGCAATCGGCGCATTTGAGTTGCGGTGAGTAGCCACGTCGATTCAGAAAAAGGATCACCTGTTGATCAGCCTCCAGGTGCAAGTCTATCTCCTTTTTCAAGGCAAAAGAGAGGTACGGATGATCTCCAGAGAGTTTCTCCGTGCGCATATCCATCACCCGAACAGCAGGCAGTCGGGCTCCGGTGGGCCGCTCCATAAGCTCCACCAAACGGTATCTTCCTGATCGAGCGTGATAGTATGATTCAAGCGAAGGTGAAGCTGTTCCCAGCACTACCGGAGCACCGGCAATCTTGGCTCGCATGATGGCAGTGTCGCGTCCATGGAACCGCGGGGCAGGGTCATCCTGTTTGTAAGAGCCATCGTGCTCTTCGTCTACAATGACCAGCCCAAGGTTCTCAACCGGGGAAAAGACTGCGGAGCGCGGTCCAACAACGACTCGGTATTTCCCGCTCCGGATTCCTCGCCAGCTCTCCATTCTTTCACGGACTGTCATGGCAGAGTGAACGACGGTCACCAAGTCACCGAAAAATCCTCTAAAGTACGCCAAAGTCGCCCCACTAAGGGCAATCTCAGGTGTAAGCACCAGTACGCTTTTGTCGCGTTCAAGCACTTCACGAGCGAGGTGGCAGTAGATGAGAGTTTTTCCCGAACCTGTGATTCCATGAAGCAGGCTGCAGTTGAATCCTGAGTTCAGCCCCTTTCTAAGGTCATCCAGTGCCGCCTGTTGCCCGAGAGTGAGTTTGAGATCCTTCACACCCTGCCGAGGGGCTACAAAATCCAGAACACGTTCGTTTGTCTCAACAGTTACAGGTTGCAGAAGACCGGCAGATACTGCCTGCCTGATATAATATGTGCTCCAACCACGCTTTTCCAGTTCACTGCGGCTCAATTGACTATCGAATACATCCGGTTTGAATCGCCTGCGGCTGAAGAAACTGGACCACTCGGTTTGCCGTTTGGCAACATAGCCCACAACGGTCATGCGCCCAACGGATGATACTTCCGGCCATTCTTCAGTCACGACCCCTGATTTCACCAAATCAACCAGATTGCAACCTTTCATGCGACGCAATCCTTCGACCTCCTGTTTGCTGAGCCTTCTATCAGGTCTGAAAATGTCCTTTAGTCGCTCATCGTACGATTCCGGCAGCTCACCAGTCCAACGTAGACGTGCTGAGCGACGGCTCTTCAGCAACGGAGGTAAAGCCGCGGCCAGGCAGTCCGCCGGGTTAGCGAAGTAGTACTGAGACACCCAGAGACAGGTTTCAAACAGGTCTCGCGGGAAATAGCTGACGTTGTCGAGGAACCTGTCCACCGGCTTGGTCGCTATGTCTGATCGTGGTTTTGAGCGTCCGACATAGAAACCTACTTTGCGAGAGCGACCGAATTCCACCAGCACACGCTGTCCAGGCGAAATTAAGCCCGGTTCTTCCGAGAGGTGATAGGTGAATGTTCTGCAAATGGGGCCGCTGACCGCAACGGTGACCAGTCGATTCGATATGTCCATATCTGAATATAGAAATCAGTTTCTGTTTTGCTACAGGCTCTTTATCCTGGCGTCTGCTTCGGCCATTTTCTCCCGGTTACCCAACTCAAGGTAGAGCGCCTTCAACGTTTCCCACACAGGTTTGTTATCAGGCTTCAACTCAACAGTTTTTTCGTATGCCTGGGCCGCCTTGGTGAAGTCCTTCAAGTTCAGGTGGGCGTCACCGAGAGATGTCCAGTTGTCAGCATCGCCTGGATCAAGCTCCGTTGCACGAGTAAACGCTACTGCAGCACCCTCGTTGTCAAGAAGCAGAGCACAGACTATTCCATATTCAACACAAACCAACAGATTGTCCTGCTTCAGTTCGAATGCCTGTTTGAAGAATACGCGCGCGGAGTCGAACATTGCGTCCTTGGCTTCACGCCATTTCGTTGTCTGCTCCTCATTCCCTTGCGACTGATAGTGCGAAGCGGAATCGTTGGCCGTGCGGGCCTTCATCGTGTAGTACCGCCCCGTGCTGGAAATAACACTGACATTCAGTGGATCCAGAACCAAGATGCGCTGATACATCGCAAAAGCTGAGTCGTACTGCTCACTGTTGCTGTAGCACACAGACAGATTGTACATAGTACCGGCTATTCTGGCTGCATAGGCCGTATCTGTCATTGCCTGCTCGTCTGCTTCCCTGATGTCGATATTCTCTTTGAGGAACGGTATGGCTTCAAGATACAGGTTCTGCCCAATATAGGTATAGGCTATCTTGCTCAGCAGTTCCTGTCTGTCAGCGGCGCGCTCAAGAGCTTCTATTAACCACTCAACTGCCGTTTCAATATCACCTGCCTGCTCATATGCCGATGCAAGGCCAATATACGGCCGGGCATCTACCGGGTCGATGGCAATAGCAAGTGTCATGTTGTCCTTGCACGAGTCAAGCTGTGCTTCCAGGCGTGTCTCATAGTAGGCCAGAGAAGAGGAGTCCTCTTCCTGTTGAACCGTCTCCATCAGTTCCTCAACTTCTGTTACCTGTTCAACGCCGGCGTTGTAGTAATTCCGCCAGTAAAACTCCTTGATAGAGTCCATCTCGCTGGTGAACGTTTCACACTTCTTGCGATATTTCTTTTTGATGTCCTGGTTCTCGCAGCATTGGTGCAAGGAATCGATGTAGGCCACCATGGTTTCAAGGTACGGAAGCTTCTCCTTGAGGCTTGCTCGCTTTTCAATGAAGTCGCCGTTGATTTTGCCCATCCAGTACAGGCCTTCGGCGTGGTGACCATAGTGTATGAACAGTGAGTCAAGCATCGCGATGGCAGTATGATACCGTTCCTCTTCACCTGAGATAATTTCGATTTTTGCTGTCTTGATATACGCATCAACCGGCAGTTTTCTGCCTCTGCCGGCAATGACAACACTGGTCCCGACAATGAGCATGGCCAGTAGAACTACCACAGACCTATTAATAATGTTCACTTTTGAACTCCTTCAGCTAAACGGATTTGCAATTTTGGACAAACTAATCGCAATCCAGTATCTTGTCAACCAAAGCGTTACTCACCTGCTGGTGAACCGAACCGCGAGTTCAAGTATCACCGTTTCGCCGGCTTTCACCGGGATCTGGAACACCAGCGTATTGGCGTCTTTCTGTTTGTAGTCGAAATTGCACTCCTGAACTTCCCAGAAGCCCCATAGCTTTTTCTCTACTTTTACTATGACGTCTTCGTCTTTCCTGTTGCGCAATTCGATTTCGTACTTTCGATTCTCAACGAGCTTCGAAATGCGCGTTTGCTCTGCTAATCGCTCCTCGGCAGCGATATCGAAAGCGGTGCCGACTGTCAGCGAGACCTCTTCGTCCTTTGGTGTATGATCGATCCTGTCCTCGCCCAAAAGAACCAGGGAACCGTCAGAGTCAGCTTTAAACATGCGCACACGCCCGGCCGGAAGCGGCATACCCAGACCTGCGTCTTTCGAGTTAACGAACTCAACCTTGACCTTCACGCTTTTGCCGTCACGATCCGGCTGGTACAGGTACACTTTCTCGATACCTGTCTCAGCAGGCTCAAACAACGACACCTGCTTGATCTCTTTGTCAGCCAGGGTGGTTTTTCTGGGAAGAGTGTACATGTGGTACTCAAAAAACGCCTTTTCTTCGAAACTTTCGCCTCCCATCCCCTTTGCCATGAGCATCTGTTCCATTCTTGGTCCACGACCGGGAACGGGCGCTCTATGAATGTCACCCGCAATCAGTTTCAGTTTGGCGTCCTTGTAGGTTTTGCCGGAAGTGTTGTCAATCGAAGCCCAGCCGGACAGGCTCAGTTCGGTTTCAGACTCATCGAGAAGTCCAACGTATTCAGCGGTCCAGTTCATACCCGAGGTCTGGTAACCTACATTGCAGTCGATTGTCCCTGAGTAATCGGAATGATATAGCCAGAAGAGCGTCGGTCGGGTGATAAGTCCATCCGGCAGAACCGGGAAATTGACCTCCGTGACCTCTTTCAGGGAGATGATTTTCACTTTACCTAACTCATCCATCATAGTCACTGAATTGCCGCTTGGCGCTAAGAGAGTGCCCGTATACAAGCGACCTTCCTTATCGATCAACTCTATCTCGTGGTCGATGTACTTGGCATAGAGCTTCTCTGGTGACACCAGGTCAAAAGCGTAATTTTGCTCCAGAATGCTGACGTTTTTGTCTGACTCCGCTATCTCGAACCGTACCGAAGCGGCGTCAATGTAGGCCGGGACATCACGGAACGGCAACCGCCCGATCCCTTTTTTGAACTCCAGACTTCTGGTTTCGCTGACTACACCCAGATTACTGTTGTAAACTGTCACTACCAGGTCGTTAGCTGACACTGCCGCAGCCAACAGCAAAACAACCGTTACAAACAGGACTGTCTTTTTCTTCATTACAATACCTCTCAATCTCTTATACACCGTAGAGTCTGCCAGACCGATACGGGTTGAATCAACAAAAAGTCATCTACTACCTCTCTCAGTAGCATAATATGAGGTGAAAACTTCCAGAAAAAGAATCAAGTTTGCTGGTGTCGAGTGAACTCGGCGACTATATCTTCAATTCGCACTTGGACTTGCGCAGGAGTCGGGTTTAGCTCTTTCTCGGTGAAAACACCACTCTCAGGGTCCACCCTCTCGAAAATCTGTAAGTATAGGCCATAGATAATCTCTAAACTCAGACCGTATCGGGGCTCAAGGCACGAAGAAAGCTCGTTGATCGTTCGCCGGGCCTTCTCACGGTAGTACTCTGCGAAAGACTTGTAGTTCCCCATGAGCGCGCGAAATGATGACGTTGCCGGTTTTCCATCGGCGATTTGGCGGAGATCGGACACTTGAAGTGAATGCTTCAATAGTAGATCATCCGCGAAGTAGTTAAGGCCGCTTTGCTGGTCCTTCTGAAAATCCCGCAGGATATGTACCAGGTATGAGAATAACGCCAACGGACGAGCTGCCTTTCGTATATCATATCCGGGCGGGACATACTTGTTTGCATCCCGCCTTACCCCGCATAGATGCATGAAGACCGAGGCTGGGGCGATTGCTGCCCCCTCGGTATATCTCAAGAACTGATGAAACGATGCAAAGCCGTTATGTTCCAGATCGTATGCCATGGACTGACAAAGTTTCTCCCAGGGCCAGAGTGGTACCCTAAATCGCTCCAGTACCTCGTAGAGTTCCTGTTGGGATTGGTCGGCTTCCGTTCGTTGCTTGGTCGATTCCAGCCAGTCAAACATGGTTTTTCGAAGTTGATCTGCTTCTTCGGCAGATATTTCAGTCCCGAGTATTCTGCGATTATCCACCAGGTCATCAATCAGACGCATGGAGCGATAGCAGACTCTGAATGCCTTGTACCGGTCGGTTTCCCAGAAACGAGCAGCAATATCCAGGATCGGATTTGTCAGAATCTGGGAGAAATCGAGCCCTTGCGCGAAATCCAGTTCGCCTGTGTACTTCGTAACCATAGTAATAGTATAATATAGCTAACTGTCTGGACTCTACAAACCGAATTCGACAGGCTATGAGAGCCAAAAGGAAGTGGCCATCCCTTTATGGGATGGCCACTTATCATCATTAAGAATACTACCTGTGCAGTATTCCTATGTAATCAACGACTACCAGTTATCCGATCCATCACAGT
>QNAF01000029.1 GCA_003641405.1 Candidatus Zixiibacteriota bacterium
TCACTGCTTCAACTTTGAAAGCTCGGTCAAACTGACGACGCTTCTTGGACATAAACACACCTCCTGATAGAAGTTAACTCTATCTTCTCGATGTGTCCACAATTCGGGGGAGGTTCAAAGATGCCCTCTCAAGTTGTACCTGGAATCCACTCACTGTCATCAGAAGCGCAGAAGCTTCACCTGATGTAGATGTACTGTATCTCTCATTGTCATGGGTTTCGTTTGTGCTTGTTGAACTCGCAGTACCGTCTGAGACAGTATTACTACACCCAACAACCAGGTTTAGTAACGCGGCCAAAAGAATAAGAACCCCAACTTGTTTCATTTTCATGCCAAACATAACATAGCCCTTTCATAAACGTGTTTCAATCACAATCTACCTATTCTTGTCCCAAGCAGTAGTTACCCTGTTTTGGGATTATCTCTGACAGCTGTCGTTTCAAGTGCGTGTGACTCTCGTATTTGCGAGCCTCACACGTGAACTCTTTATCACTCGGTGGATCTGAGTAATACAACCCTCTGCACACACCAGACCCACACGAGCGATTTGAGTGCCCGAAAGGAAAGCACACGCGACTCGGTAAGAGTGTATTACAACTGCTGTGCCAAAATTGAACAGCAACGCATAGTTGTCGCCAATGTGTTGTCACATACAGGGATAGACGCACAGGGGAGAGGGCGTGCGAACGTCCGATTTCGCCCAAAACTGCGTACCGGTACGCAGCTGAGGTACGCACGAGTACGCAGCCGCTATAAGCTGCTGTGTGACAGATGCTTAACTGTGTGAAAATGCGTACCATCAAGAATACGCACGGTACGCAGCAATGACACGGCACATGGGGAGAGGTTGTCCCGTAAGTGTTCGTTTCGGCGGTTCCTGCGTCCACTGTAAGTGGGCGTGTGAACTGCCGGTTGAGGAACCTTTTGGGCAGCAATAGCATCCAAAGAATCGCCGGGTCACACCCTCGACTGAGTCGAGGTCAGGACCCAGCGAAACAATCTTTTGGGACAGCCTCGGGAAATGTGCTGCGCACAAGTTTGACAGTCTTGGGCAGGTTTGTCTTCAAACCTGCCATTTCCCCCTATGGGTTTCTCAGCAAGCCCCAGCCTCAACCTGCGAAGAATGTCCGTTATTCTGCTCCCCGGAACGTCCAAAATTGTCCTCCCAGAGTCAGCCGTAATCTCTTGTCCGACAAGGGGCAAAACCGGTTGACATAGGGATTATAGATACTATATTGGCCGCTTGAATCGGCTGGCTGTGAGTAGATCAGCAACCCGCCAATGACAAGTAAGAGATATAACCTACTGCAGGATTTGGAGTTAACGATGAGCGACAAAGTGTACAAGAACTTCATTAACGGACAATGGGTGGCATCAAAGTCAGGGCAGACTTTTGAGAATCGCAACCCGGCTAACAAGGATGAAGTTGTCGGTGTTTTTCAGAAATCAAACCAGGATGACGTCAATGATGCCGTGACTGCGGCAGCGGAAGCCTACAAAACATGGCGACTGGTCCCGGCACCAAAACGTGGTGAGATTCTCTATCGTGTGGCCAACCGGCTTTTCGCCGAAAAAGAACGCTTGTCGCAGGAGATGACACGCGAAATGGGTAAGATCATTGCCGAGACGCGTGGTGATACGCAAGAAGCTATCGACATGACATACTATATGGCGGGTGAAGGACGACGTTTGTTCGGTCAGACGACACCATCGGAACTCGGCAACAAGTTCTGTATGACCATGCGTCAGCCACTGGGTGTGTGCGGGTTCATCACGCCATGGAATTTCCCAATGGCGATCCCGTCATGGAAATCAATGCCGGCGCTCATCTGCGGCAACACAGTGGTCATCAAACCGGCTACCGACACACCTTTGTCAGTTGTCAATATGGTCAAGGTTATGGACGAGGAAGGTATTCCTCCCGGTGTGATCAACATGGTCACCGGCTCTGGTGGTGCTGTCGGACAGCCGATCATCAACGACCCGCGCACACGCGTGATTTCGTTTACGGGTTCCACCGAGGTTGGGCGTAAAGTATCCGAAGGCTGCGCGCCGACTTTCAAGCATGCCTGTCTGGAGATGGGTGGTAAGAACGTGCAGATCGTAATGGACGATGCCGACCTGGAACTGGCTGTTGATGGTGCGCTCTGGGGTGCCTTTGGCACGACTGGCCAGCGCTGTACGGCTACCAGTCGTTTGATTTGTCACAAGGACGTGGTGGGAAAAGTTATTTCGATGCTCGCTAAGAGAGCGGCGGCTCTCAAGGTCGGCAACGGACTTGATGAATCCGTTCAGATGGGACCGGCCGTCAACGAGGGACAACTGAACACGGTGCTTGAATACGTTGAGATTGGTAAGAAGGACGGCGCCCGCCTTGTCACAGGAGGCGAACGTCTCACCGGTGGTGACTACGACAAAGGTTTCTTCGTACAGCCAACGATATTTGCCGATGTCACCCAGAGCATGCGCATCTGGAAGGAAGAGATATTCGGACCGGTGCTCTCAATTGGCTCGTTTAGTACATTCGAAGAAGCGATTGAAATGGCCAACGATACCCCCTATGGTTTGTCAGCATCCATCTACACACAGAACGTGAACTATGCTTACGCAGCCATGCGCGATGTGTACACTGGCATCTTCTATGTGAACGCCCCGACTATCGGTGCTGAGACGCATCTTCCGTTCGGAGGCACCAAGGAGACTGGCAACGGTCACCGCGAAGCGGCCACAGCCTGTCTGGATGTTTTCAGCGAGTGGAAGTCGGTCTATGTTGACTTCTCCGGTACCTTTCAGAGAGCGCAGATAGATAACCAGTAGTTGGTGAGATGTTCGCTGAACTGATATGAAACGTGTAATTGACAGACGAACAGACAGCTTGGTCGGCCATGGATTGTACTACCTGATTTTGTTCATTTGGTTGTCGTCTTCAATCTGGTGATGAAATCGCAATGGAAAACCTGATCGAAAAACGAAACAACAGATGTAATTGGAGATAATGACAATGGCAAAGAAGAAAATCATCATCATGGGAGCCGCCGGGCGTGACTTTCACAATTTCAACACACTCTATCGCAAGGACAGAAGTGTTGAGGTCGTAGCTTTTACCGCCACGCAGATTCCGGATATTCATGGCCGCAAATACCCGGCGGTGCTCGCTGGCAAGCTGTACCCCAAGGGTATCCCGATTGTAGATGAGTCCAAACTGCTCGGTTTGATTGCCAAGCATGACATAGATGAAGTGGTCTTTTCGTACTCCGACGTACCGTACGAGTACATCATGGAGAAAGCGGCTTACGTAATGTCCGCCGGAGCGCGGTTTGCGGTTGAAGGTGCCGATCCGACAATGGTCAAGTGCAATAAGCCACTTATCGCTGTTTGTGCGGTGCGCACGGGCTGTGGCAAGTCGCAGACAACTCGTAGAGTTGCCGACATCCTTCAGGCGATGGGCAAGAAAGTGGTTGCTATCCGACACCCCATGCCATACGGAAACCTGGCCAAACAGATTTGTCAGCGTTTTGCTACCCTGGAAGATCTCGACAAGCACAAGTGTACGATTGAGGAGCGCGAAGAATACGAACCGCACATCAATCGTGGTATTGTCGTCTACGCCGGAGTTGACTACGAGGCTATCGTCCGCGAGGCCGAGAAAGAAGCCGATGTGGTCCTGTGGGACGGTGGCAATAACGATATGTCGTTCTACAAAGCGGATTTCCTGATTACTGTCGTTGATCCGCATCGTCCCGGACACGAACTGACGTACTACCCCGGCCAGAATAACCTGTTGATGGCGGACGCTATCGTTATCAACAAAATCGATTCAGCCGATCCCGATGGTGTTTCCGAAGTGCGGGCGAACATCGCTGCCTACAATCCGAACGCGGTTGTCATCGATTGTGCTTCCCCAATCCAGGTTGACAAGCCGGAGTTGATTCGTGGTAAGAGAGTCCTCGTGGTCGAGGACGGACCGACCCTGACACACGGTGAGATGCGATACGGTGCCGGTGTGGTGGCTGCCAGCAAGTATGGTGCTGCCGAGCTGGTCGATCCAAGACCATACACGGTCGGGTCAATCACTGGGACGTTCGAGAAGTATCCTGATATCGGCGTGTTGCTGCCGGCCATGGGATACGGCGACCAGCAGGTCGCGGATCTCGAGAAGACAATCGCTCGCACCAAGTGTGATGCGGTAGTTGCGGCGACTCCCATTGACTTGACACGTATTGTTAAGATCAAGCAGCCGACAACGCGGGTGCATTATTCACTTCAGGAGATCGGCACACCGAACCTTGAGACGGTGCTCTCGGAGTTCTTCTCCCGTAAAGGGAGTGGACGCAAGCTGAGTGCCGCTAAGAAGAAGTAGCGAAACAGCAGACGGGTCGGACGATGTTCGACCCGCTTTTGCTTAGGTGCAGTTTACTGAACATACACGTGTATATATAGATGACTCCTATCAAGACAGCAGTAGTTGCCCTCGGTGGTAATGCCATCACCGGTTCTGACAGGGAAGATACGATTGCCAATCAGTTTACCAATACACGGAAGTCACTTGATGGGATTGTTGAGTTGATTCGCGATGACTACAACCTTGTTATTTCTCACGGAAACGGTCCCCAGGTTGGTAATGCACTATTTCGCGTTGAACTTGCTCGTAGCAAGGCACCTGTACTTCCTCTGGGTGTATGCGTGGCTGACACCGAAGGCGGTATGGGCTATATGATCGAGCAGTCGTTGCAGAATCGACTTCGCCGGGAGGGCATTGATCTCCCGGTAGTGACGATCATTACCCAGATGCTCGTGGACCCTGATGATCCCGCTATTGCCGATCCGACCAAGTTCATAGGTCAGTTTTACATCGAAGAGAAGGCTCGCTCATTTGAGAAAGATCGTGGCTGGACTGTGAAGCAGGATGCCGATCGCGGCTGGCGGCGGGTTGTTGCGTCACCGATTCCTATCAGGGCCGTTGAGGCTCCCACGATCAAGAAACTTGTGGAGTCCGGCACCATTGTTATTGCGGCAGGCGGTGGCGGCATCCCAGTCTATTATGATGAGAATGGGGACCTGGAAGGGCTGGACGCTGTTATCGATAAAGATTTTGCATCGGCTGTTTTGGCCAGGGAAATTGGCGCCGGGATCCTGTGCATTCTTACCTCTGTTGACGCCGTGGTAACTGCGTACGGAACACCCGACGAGAAGCCGGTGGGTCGCTGCACGCTATCTGAGATCAGGAAGCTGTTCGACGAGGGTCACTTTCCAGCCGGTTCGATGGGACCTAAGATAGAGGCTTCCATGCGATTTATCGAGAACGGTGGCGAGATGGTAACGATAACGTCACTTGGCAATGCAAGCAAAGCCCTCAGGGGTGAAGCGGGAACACAGATTGTACCAGACTGATGATGTGCAGACTTGCTGACAAGACAGTAGAGGATATTCTTCGGAAAGGCAGTATCTACGAAGTTGGTGGAGCTGTGCGCGACAAATACCTCGATGTCAGTAAAAAGTCCAAGGATCGTGACTATCTTGTTACCGGCATACCCTATGAAGAGCTGACTGGCATTCTGAGGAATCACGGTCGCGTCGATCTTGTCGGACGCAGTTTTGGTGTAATCAAGTTCACGCAGTCGAGATATGATAAGACATATACGTTTGACATAACTTTACCGCGTCGTGAACATTCAACTGGAGTCTCCCACAAGGATTTTGATGTAGCTTTCGATCCCGACCTGAAAGTCGAGGATGACCTGGTGCGTCGCGACTTCACCGTTAATGCCATGGCGCTATCGCTTGAAGGTGACAAGCTGGTTGACCCGTTGGGCGGTCTCGCGGATTTGAAAGGCAGACTGTTGCGCATGACGTCGCCGACGTCCTTCAAAGAAGACCCGCTGAGGATGCTGCGCGCGGTTCAATTCGCTGCCCGTTTTGAGTTCATTATCGAGCCGGCTACATTCAAGGCGATTCGTGAACATGCGAGTATGGTTAAGACAGTATCTGAAGAGCGCATTGCCGAAGAACTCAGCAAGATGCTTACCCTCGCGCCGCACCCGTCAGATGGTTTCCGGATCATGCAGGCTACCGGCTTGCTCGATGAGGTCCTGCCGGAACTGAGTAAGTGTGTTGGAGTCGATCAACCGGGTGGCTATCACAAGTACGACGTCTTTGAACACGATATCCGTTGTGTTGACGCTTGTGCGCCTTCACTGCGGCTTCGTCTGGCTGCCCTCTTCCATGACATAAACAAACCGCAGGCAAAGCGTCTTACCGACGACGGGGCGACTTTCTACGGCCACGAGGTTACGAGTGCTCGCACAGCCATCAGAGTGCTCGAACGGTTGCGCTTTCCAAAAGCTCTTGCCAGTGAAGTCTCAACGCTTGTTGAGCGTCATATGTTCACTACCGACGTGACGGACAAGGGTCTGCGTCGTCTTATCCGGCGTGTGGGCAAGGAGTTGATTTTCGATCTGCTTGATCTTCGGCGTGCCGACGTGATAGCCCAGGGTATGGGCGGGACAACTGAAGATGTAGACGAACTCGAGACAGCAATTCGTGAGGAGATATTACGCCAGCCACCGTTCGGACTCTCGGACGTGGCTATCAGCGGTCACGACATTATGCGTCTTTTCAATTTGGAACCATCACACCGAGTCGGCGAAATACTCGACCACCTGCTGGAGCAGGTGCTTGACCACCCTGAATTCAACACGATCGAGAAATTAGAGTCTCTTGCAAAAGAGTACTGTGAAAAAACAACAGAATGTAGAGATAAAGACAGTAAGGAAAGTAACCTATGAAAGTTCACGAATATCAGGCCAGGCAGCTTTTCGCTGACCACGGCATTCCAGTGCCTGAAGGTGAAACTACCGATTCGTACACTGAGGCCTTTGAGATCGCGGAGCGCTTCAACAAACCGGTGATGGTCAAGGCACAGGTATTGGTTGGCGGACGGGGAAAGGCCGGTGGTGTCAAGTACGCGGAGAACGCCGAAGCTGCACGGGTGTTGGCGACAAATATCCTGGGTATGGATATCAAGGGTGAAACGGTACGTCAGGTTCTCATTTCAGTGGCCGCAGATATTCTCTCGGAATCCTATGTCGGTATCATACTTGATCGCGTCACGCAACGCCCTGTCTTTATGGTGTCCTCTGCCGGTGGTGTTGATATCGAAGAAGTCGCTGCCAAAACTCCAGAGAAGATTCACAAACTGGCAGTCGATCCCGTAGTGGGATTGAAACCCTTCCAGGCTCGGAATCTTGCCTACAAGCTATTTCGTGACATCGGCCAGGTTCGCCAGACAGCGGATATTCTGATGAAACTCTATGACGTGTTCTGGAACGTTGACGCCTCCCTCGTTGAGATCAACCCGTTGATCACAACTCCGGGTGGTGATGTTGTGGCTATCGATGCCAAACTCAACATCGATGATAACGCACTGTTCCGTCGTCCCAGGATCGCTGAAATGCGTGATGTCGAAGCTGAGGATCCTGCCGAAGTCAAAGCACGTGAAGCTGATTTGTCATTTGTCAAGCTCGACGGCAGCATTGGCTGTATTGTCAATGGCGCTGGCCTGGCCATGACTACGATGGACCTGGTGAAACGCTACGGTGGTGATCCGGCCAACTTCCTGGATATTGGCGGTTCATCCAATCCTCAGAAGGTCGTGGCCGCCATGGATATCATTCTGTCGGATCCCAATGTGCGGTCTATCCTGATCAACATATTCGGAGGTATTACTCGTTGCGATGATGTCGCCAACGGTATCGTAGAAGCCTTCTCGCAACTCAAACCGTCAGTGCCGGTCGTTGTGAGACTGACCGGGACCAACGAGAAGCAAGCCCGCAAGATTCTGTCCTCCGTCGATCTACCGTCGGCTGATACGCTTGACAAGGTTGTCAAGAAGGCAATTGAACTGGCGGGCGAGACAGCATAGGCACGAATAGAAAGAGGAAGCAGGAATCATGTCAATATTCATAGACAAAAAGACAAAGCTGCTGGTGCAGGGAATTACTGGCCGAGACGGCTCTTTCCACGCTGCGCAGATGAAGAAATACGGTACCAATGTCGTCGCCGGTGTAACTCCTGGCAAGGGCAGTACCAAGGTAGCCGGAATTCCGGTGTTCAACACTGTTCAAGAAGCAGTTGAGAAGACTAAGGCCAATACTTCCGTGATCTATGTCCCCCCGGCATTCGCGGTAGATGCCATTTATGAGGCAGTAGCTGCCGGTATCAAGCTGGTTGTTTGCGTGACTGAGGGAGTGCCTGCGAATGACATGATGAAGGTCATGCCGTTCGTAAAAGAGCATGGCGCTCGCCTCATTGGTCCCAACTGCCCCGGTTTGATCTCACCTGACAAGTCGAAAGTTGGTATCCTCCCCGGCAATATCGTTAAGAAGGGCAACATTGGTGTTATCTCTCGCTCCGGCACCTTGACCTACGAAGCCATATGGGCTCTTACTTTTGAAGGCATGGGGCAGACGACCTGTGTCGGCATTGGTGGAGATCAGGTCATTGGCACGAATTTCATCGATTGTCTTGAAGCTTTTGAGGCCGACAAATCTACTAAGGGGATTGTTATGCTCGGGGAGATCGGAGGGTCTGACGAGGAAGTGGCCGCCAAGTATATCAAGAAGAATCTGACCAAGCCGGTGGTCTCGTTCATTGCGGGACAAGCCGCTCCTCCAGGCAAGCGCATGGGGCATGCCGGGGCTATAGTGTCTGGCGGCTCCGGAACAGCCAAAGACAAAATCGAAGCCTTGACCAAGGCAGGTGTTCCGGTGGCCGGTTCTCCAACCGAAATTCCTCAGCTTCTCAAGGAAGCCATGAAAAAGGCCAGGGCAAAAGCTGCTGCTAAGCCCGGCAAGAAAGCTGCAACTAAGAAGACCGTAATACGAAAGACAAAGGCAGCGCCGGCAAAGAAAACCAAACCTGCCGGGAAAACAACAGCAAGGAAACGGAAGTAGATCAACTGATTGTCCTGATAGAACGAAACTCCTCTGCGAGGTGAAGGAATATGAGTAACACTGGTTCTGATAGCACTGCGGATTCAAAGCAGGCACCGAAAGCAAGCGGCAAGTTCAAGTGGCAGCAGGGCGATCCTCTGCCGCTGGAAATCAACATGAAATGGTGCAAGGCATGCAACATCTGCATAGCCTTATGCCCAAAACAGGTATTCGAACCTGACCGCGACGGCAAACCTGTCCAGGCCCGCCCAGAGGACTGCACCCTGTGCACTATCTGCTGGGTACATTGTCCGGATCTGGCTATCACATCGAGCTACAAGTAGGAAGGAAAGACAGATGGCCAAGAAAGAACGCGTCCTGGTACTGGGCAATCAGGCCTGTGTCGAGGGCGCTATATATGCCGGTATGCGTTTCTACGCCGGGTACCCGATTACACCGTCTACGGAAGTTGCGGAGGGATGTGCTCGGGAGTTGCCAAAGATAGGCGGCAGGTTCATTCAGATGGAAGATGAGATCGGTTCGATTGCCGCAGTAATTGGTGCTTCTGTTGCCGGGTTGAAGTCGATGACTGCAACGTCCGGACCGGGCTACTCGCTCATGGTCGAGAATATCGGCTATGCTTACATGACAGAAACACCGTGCGTGATTGTCAATGTTCAGCGCGGTGGTCCCTCAACTGGTCTGCCTACAAAGGTAAGCCAGTCTGACACAATGCAAGCCCAATGGGGACCACACGGAGACTATACTGCCATTACAGTAGCCCCATCGACGATTTTGGAAACGGTCACAGAGACTATTCGTGCTTTCAATCTTGCCGAGCGTTTCCGTACGCCGGTGACGGTTCTGCTCGATGAAGTGATGGGGCACTCGCGACAAATCATTTCTCTGCCGGAACCGGGCGAGATAGAGATATTCAATCGCGTCAAACCGACCGTATCACCGGAAGAGTATTTACCTTTTGAGATTACAGAGAACTACGTTACGCCCATGCCGGCTTACGGTGAGGGCTACAGGTATGTGATAACCGGATTGACGCACGATCAGAAAGGTTTCACTACGAACAAGCCGGAAGAGATTGCTCCCAAACTGCACAAGCTGCGACACAAGATCATCGATTACAAAGATGAGATTACCAAGCTTCGTGCGGAGATGATGGATGATGCGGAGATCGCTTTCATTTCATACGGCTCGGTTTCCCGCGCTGCTCTGCAGGCGACCGATATTGCCCGGAAAGTCGGCGTCAAAGTGGGCTGTCTGCAGCTACAGACGATCTGGCCTTTCCCGGATAAAGAGATCGCCGAGATCTGTGGCGGCTGCAGAAAAGTTATTGTGGGCGAACTCAACATGGGACAGATAGTTAACTATGTGCGTAGCGCCCTTCCTGGAGACATCGAAGTTGTACCGCTGCAACGCTACGATGGTGAAATCCTTACTCCCATGCAACTCATAGAGAAACTTGAGGAGGTGCTCTAATGGCTACCGCGGTGAAAGAGAAGCAAAAATCAAACGTCGTCCTCGACTACCTGCGACCGGGTAAAGCCATGCCTACCGTGTGGTGTGCCGGATGCGGTCACGGTATTGTGATGAATGGTATCATTAGGGCTATCGACAAGACCGGTCTGAGTAAGGACGAAATCGTGATGGCATCAGGCATTGGCTGTTCAAGCCGTATGCCGATTTACCTGGATTTCAACGCCCTGCATACAACACATGGTCGATCCCTGGCCTTTGCCACCGGTGTGAAGTTTGCACGCCCCGAGTTAAAGGTGATGGTTGTTACTGGTGATGGTGATGCGCTTGCCATCGGCGGCAACCACTTCATTCACGCCTGCCGCAGGAATATTGACATCACCTGCATACTTCTCAATAATTATATCTATGGTATGACAGGAGGACAGGGCTCACCCACTACGCCGTCTCAGGCTTTTTCCACAACTACGCCATACGACAATGCGGAGAAACACTTCGAGCCGACCAAACTGGCTATCGCCGCCGGGGCCAGCTATGTCGCTCGTACGACTGTCTACCATGCTCCCCAGATGGAAAAACTGATTCTTAATGGGTTGTTGCATCGAGGGTTCTCGCTCATTGAAGTTATTTCCAACTGTCACACTTACTTCGGACGTCTGAATCGACAGGGTGATGCCGTCAAGATGATCAACGACTTTAAGGAACGGTCAGTACCGATTGCCAGGGCTAAGTCGATGTCAGCCGAAGAACTCGAGGGCAAGATCGTCACGGGTCTTCTGCACAAGAAGGAAACAACCGAGTTCTGCGACGTTTATCAGAGCGTTGTTGACAGGGTCCAGAAAGGTATGTAGTCATGGCAAACAAGCTGCTTGATAAAGTCGAAATACCGCAGGACAGGTACGAGATGCGTTTCTCCGGATCGGGCGGTCAGGGGATGATCCTTGCGACGGTGATGCTCGCGGAGGCCATCGGTGCTACTGACGATCGCAATGTCGTTCAATCTCAGTCGTATGGACCTGAAGCCCGTGGCGGTGCTTCGAAATCCGATGTTGTGATTTCGGCCAACGAGATATTCTATCCCAAGGCGATGCAACTGGATTTCCTGCTCGTAATGACGCAGGAGTCGATGGACAAGTACTACAGTGATCTCAAAGAAGGTGGTATACTCGTCGTTGACACCACGCTGGTAACTGATATACCTACTGACAACTACTACGGGTTGCCGTTCACGCGCCTGGCGCGAGAGGAGGCGGGTCATATTATGGTGGCCAATGTGATCGCGTTGGCGGCTATCGCAGAGATCACTGGTATTATCAGCAAGGACGCTCTCACAGCGGCTGTTCTCAAGAGAGCACCGAAAGGTACTGAGGAGAAGAACAAGAAAGCCATCGAAATTGGGTTTGCTGAGGCTGCCAAATTGAAGAAACAGAAGGGCAGTTGATGGACAAGACCCTTCTGATTGTTAAGCCGGATGCTACTGAGCGAAACCTGATCGGCCATGTTATTGGTCGTTTGGAGAAAGCGGGATTTCGCGTTGTTCAGATGCGGATGCAGACCCTCTCGGAGAGTCAGGCGCGCGAGTTCTACGCTGTCCACGAAGGCAAACCGTTTCTTGATGATCTGGTCGCTTTCATGATCTCAGGACTGGTCGTCCCGATGGTGCTGGAGAAGGATAACGCTGTTGAGGATCTCCGAACTCTGATTGGTGCTACCAATCCGGCAAATGCGGCCTGTGGTACGGTCCGTCAGGAGATAGCGCTTGACGTTCAAAGAAATTCTGTCCACGGATCGGACTCAAACGAGAACGCAGCCAAGGAGATTGCTTTCTTTTTTTCGTAAGCCTTACGGTATGGGATAGCGTTTTCATGGAGATATCGCTAGCATATGGGAATGCCGAAATAGTGATCGAAATACCCGATGGTGTTACGACTGACCAATTTGGAGTAACATCCGCAGAAAGTCCGGTATCTTACGAGGAATTTGCGGCGAGTTTCGCGGCAGGAGGTTGCGAAAAGATGCTCTCATGTGCTTCTCCATTGATCGTGGTAAACGATGGCCACCGCAGCACCCCAACCAGTCAAGTCCTTGGATTCCTCGACAAGCGTGATGATTCTCTCCTTGATCGTGCCCGGTTTCTGATTGCAACCGGAACTCATCCGGCACCCACTGACGAACATCTAAGGACGATCTTTGGTCCATTCCTCGACAGAGTGAGAAATCGTGTTGTCTGGCATGACGCCACTGATGAAAGCCTGATGATGAAAATCGGACAGGATCATTTCGGAGAAGATGTCTTTGTGAACCGGCTGGTGCAGGAGCACGAACTGGTACTGGTTATCAGTTCGGTTGAACCGCACTACTTTGCCGGTTTCACCGGTGGTCGCAAGTCGTTTCTCCCTGGACTAACCAATCTTGCCACTGTAGAACGTAATCACAACCTTGCCAACTCACTCGAAGCTGCGCCACTCAAGATCGCCGGTAACCCTGTTGCCGAACACATGGACGAACTGCTGCACATGCTGGAGTTGGACAAGCTGCTGTCCGTGCTGGTAGTGGTGGACGCCGGGGGGAATGTCGCGAGTATCCACTGCGAACGGGTCGATAGAGCTTTTGACGATGCTATTGCCAGTGCGGCCAAGCTCTACGCGCATACCATTGACGATCAATATGACCTCGTGCTGGCCGAAGTACTCCCACCGCTGGACAAGAGCCTGTATCAAGCCCAGAAGGTGCTTGAGAACACGCAGGCGGCAGTACGCGACGGCGGAGCGGCAGTTGTGGTGAGTGCGTGCAGCGAAGGAATCGGCTCCAGGCGTTTCTATGAACTGGCCAATTGGTGGAACGCTGAAACAAATCAATCATCAGATGGTGTGCAGTATTTCGGCTCTCATAAGCTTTCGCGCGTTAATACCATTAGGAAACGGATTGACGTTAGACTACATTCGAACCTTGAGTCGGAGACTGTGCGGCACGTCTACTACGAGCCGGTGGATGATCTTGGCACGTTCGTCAACGAGAGACTTTCATCAGCGCAGCAACCGGCACGGCTGGCGGTAGTGCATGATGCCGGACAAACAGTTTTGCATAAGAGTAATTGAATATATATAGGAACCATGTTCAAACTATTGGAGAACACAGAATGAACAAGAAGATCGCAGTAATCGGAGCCGGCCATGTTGGAGCTTCCTGCGCCATGTATCTGGCCGAAGCCAACTTTGCCGATGTCGTCATGGTGGACGTCCTTGAGGGAATGCCGATGGGTAAGGGTTTGGACCTCAGCCAGGCAGGACCGGTGCGTGGCTACAACGCCAAAGTGTACGGTTCAAATGACTTCAAGGACATGAAGGGTGCCGACATTGTCATCATGACCGCCGGTCTGGCAAGAAAACCCGGCATGTCGCGTGAGGACCTGCTTAACAAGAACGCCGCTATCATCGCTGCCTGCGGCAAGAGTATCAAAAAGTACTGCCCCAAGAGTACCGTCATCGTAGTGTCCAACCCACTGGACCTGATGACATTCCACATGCAGAACGTCACCGGTTTCCCGAAGAACCGCGTTCTCGGTCAGGCCGGCGTGCTTGACTCAACGCGTTTCCGGACATTCATCTCGATGGAGCTTGATGTCGCTATGACCGACATCCAGGCGATGGTCCTCGGTGGTCACGGCGATACCATGGTCCCGCTTACGCGCTATACCACTGTCGCCGGTATTCCGGTCGGTGAACTGATCGAGAAAAAGCGCCTCAAAGAGATCTGCCAGCGCACCGCTGTCGGCGGCGGTGAAATTGTCAAATTGCTCAAAACCGGTTCGGCTTACTACGCACCGGCTGCAGCCAGTGTTGACATGTGCAAAGCCATCTTCTTCGATCAGAAGAAACTGCTCCCGGCCTCTGCTTACCTGACCGGTCAGTACGGCATCAAAGACATCTACATCGGCGTACCCGTCATCCTGGGTGCCAACGGAGTGGAGAAGATTTTTGAGCTCAAGCTATCTAAGGGCGAACTGAAATCTCTGCAGGGCTCGGCCGCGACCTACAAAGAACACCTGAAAATCATGGGATACTAAAAGGAACAACAATGGCCAATTCCA
>QNAF01000030.1 GCA_003641405.1 Candidatus Zixiibacteriota bacterium
CTTAAACATATTCTATTGTTGATCGCGTTGCTGCTTGTCGGATGTGCCCCCGGTCTGGTGAACCAGGGGAAGAAGATGGTTGATGCCGAACAGTACGACCAGGCGATTGAAATGTACTACCAGGAGATCGCGAATAATCCCACCAACCTGAACGCCTGGCGTGAACTGGGTATCGCCTACTACAAGAGCGGTGACCTTACTAAGGCCGAGGACGCTCTTAAGAAGGGCAGCAAGGCCGATCCCGGCACCCATCTGTACTTAGGTCTGGTACTGGAAGCCGGAGGCAACTATGATCACGCTATCAAGTCTTACGCCGCCGCGCTCAAACTGGATCCCGGCGGCCAGACGGAAAAGATGGTGCGGGCGCATCTCGACCAGTTGATTCAGACCAAGCTCAATCAAGAGGTGTCAGAAGCACTTGGTAATGAAGCGGCAATCGATGCCTCATCTATCCCGCAGAACACGATAGCGGTGGGCGATTTTGACGGTTCCAATCTTGATCCGAAGATAGCCCCCATAGCTCGCGGTCTGGCCGAACTGACAGCGGCCGATTTGACCAAAGTGGAATCTCTTCGGGTGGTAGAACGACTCAAGATTGAATACCTCCTGAAAGAATTGGAGCTTGGCTCAAGTGGATTGACCGATCCTTCGCAAGCCCCTAGAGTCGGTCGGCTTTTGGGTAGCAGTAGAGTCGTAACGGGTAGCGCGCTGAGTATTGGTGAGGGTGGTATTCGAATCGATGGCATCGTGGTGAACACCACCGATAGTACAGTCCAGATGGCGGAACCGCAGGAAGGAGAGGTGACGAAGCTGTTCGAAGTGCAAAAGAGCTTCGTTTTCGATGTTCTGGATAACATGGGAGTACAACTGACAGTCTCGGAACGCGACGCCATTCGCACTGTCCCAACCGAGTCACATCTGGCCTTCATGGCCTATTGCCGCGGCCTGGATTACCGGAGTCGGGGAATGCTCAGTTCGGCTCAATTGGAATTCCAGCAAGCCCTCGGGTATGACCAGAGTTTTTCCGAGGCTGGCCAACAGATGCAGGCAGTAAACAACTCTCTCGCACGAATGCAGATAGGCGATGTTTCCCTGCAGGAACTGGAGACTATTGCAAGCGCCGAGTTGACTGCCATGAGCCAGCAGACCGCAGGTGGTCTGCTTACAATCCTAAGCAACGCTGGACTGATCCGACATGTATCAGGCAAAACCAACAGCACCGCCGACAAAGAACCGGTAGTGAACGAAACCGGAGCCGCTCAAATAAGGGGGAATCTCGATGGAAACTAAGAGAACTATTTGTGCTCTGGCATTGGTGATCCTACTGATTCTGCCATCAGTTGCGGCGTACGGGCAGATCTCGTTTGGACAACCGGCTTCGGGCAGTACCGGAGTGGTGTTTACATCCTGGAAGCTCACACCCGATATTGGGCCTGAGGCCAAAATCACCCAACTCTGGATCCCCATGGACGGTTATGTACCGTTGAAAGACAATCTTGAAGCTCGGGTTTATCTGGCCAACGGATCGACTAATCTTGATGTTGCCGGAACCGAACTTGATATTTCAGGGCTGAGCAATCTCAACATTCAATTCAGCCAATCGCTTAATGACGACCAATGGTTGATCAGCGCCGGTATAGGTCTTCCGGCTGGGAAGAAAAAGTTGAGCCTTTCTGCAGAGAAAGCCGTCCTTGAGGCGCTGGCGCAGAGTTTTTTGGATTTCCCTATGCGCCGATATGGTGAGGGCTTTGGATTTAACCTGCTTGTAGGCACCGCTCGACAGATGGGCGAAATCATGCTCAGTGGCGGCGCCATGTACCAGTACCTGGGCTCTTATGAACCTTACGAGGGAGTCGATGAGTACGATCCGGGCAATAACCTCAATATCAATGCCGCCGCCGAAACCAAACGTGATTTGATCACATGGACGGCCAGCGCAATTTTCGCAAGCTATCAAGCTGATCAGAACGCCGGACAGAAGGTCTTCAAACAGGGAAATCATCTTAATCTGATTCTTGGCGGGCGATGGTCGGGAGAACGATCAGCCTACGGTGGTCAAATTCGTTACATGATTCGCGCTCGGAACAGTTGGTACGAAGCGGCTACTGAGACGGTTATTCAGCGTCTGAAACTCTATGGTAATGAGTTTGAACTATCGGTGGATGCGGCGTTCAAACTTAATCCGTCGTGGCAGCTAAGACCGATGGCTTCTCTTCGACTGATAGAAGAGAACGAGCTTGGTATTGGAAACTCTCATCTCTTCACCTTTGGGGCCAGTGCCGCAACCAATCTGGGGGATCAGTTCGGTTTGGAATTGGGAATCAAATACCTCTCCGGTCAGGCGGGCGATGGCCTGATTGATGTTGACCTGAGTGGGCTGCAAATCACTACCGGCCTGACAGCGTCGTTTTAGGAAGGATGGATAAACCATGAAATCAATCTCAAGGAATCTGGTAATCGCCGTCCTGGTCCTGAGCGCCTGCGCCCTTTTTCTCACGGCGGGATGTTCTGATCGGCGACTAAACAATAGCAAATCTGCCAACCTGAAAATAGCAATCAACACCTATGAGTCATTCGCCAAATCAACAGCCATAGATGTCTTCGTCGTGCTGGTGACCGATCCGGCATCCGGCGATACTATCGCAGCCGGGGAGCTCCTCCTGCACGGGGCATACCTGGAGGGAGTGATTGACAACCTGCCAGCCAACGTGCTGCTTAAGTTCACGGTCCAGGCGATTGATCGACAGTCAGTAGTCATATACTCCGGCAGCGTAGTGACAGCCATAAAGGCCGACCAGTTGAACCTTATTCAGGTTCAGATGCGACCGGTGGTACCGATGATGAAGCTCACGCCCCGGCATTATGAATTCGTTAACCTGACTCAGAATGTGGAGTTCTTCGTTGAAGCCAGGGTGTTTAATATCGACTCGCTTTATGGTACAGCGTTTCGGCTGACTTTTGAAGAATCGTATGTCTGGATTGACAGCGCGGTGGTCAGTCCTCATCTGGCTGAGGACTCGGTGATTTTCCATCACAATTTCGTGGATACTATTGATGTGTCCTATGCGGTGTCGATAACTCAGACCGATGTAACTAAACAACTGGTTGATGCTAACGGTGACGGAACCCTGGCCCGGTTTTATTTCACGACAACAGGTGGCAGCGTAGGCGCGCCAGCCGGCTCATCAACTATCGGCCTTCAGGTAACAGGAATGTCAAAAACCAATCATGATAGTATCCCGTTATCGTCAGTTTACACCGAAAATTGTCGGTTGGATTTTTTAGTAGAGGCTCTCTGACCCGTCGGATTTCGTGCGTCCCAACTTATGGGACCTGTGGATCATTTGAGAAGTAACATGCGCCTGGTAATGGATTGAGTGTCTGTTACCAGGCGATATAAGTATATCCCGCTAGCCGCCCTTCTACCTTCAGCGTTACGGCCATCCCAGGTTACAATGTGCACTCCTGCTTCTGCAGGTCCATCAAGAAGAACAGCTACTCGCTGCCCTGCTACATTATAAACGGTCAGAAGCGCGTGCGAGGCCTCTGGCAAATCAAACTGGATACTGGTTTCGGGATTGAACGGGTTGGGGTAATTCTGATACAGGTTGAAGCTTGTAGGCAGAGTCGGATCAGTATTACCGAGAGCGTTATCCAGCAGGTCGCTTACGATTTCCCGCCCGGTGGACTGAGGACACTCAGCCAGTGCCTGGTTAATCTCGATGAGTTTTGATGTTTCGAGCGGTTTCAGAGCAAGCAGTTCATTGAACGTCGATTGAGACATCAGAGTTGATGTCAGCGGAACTCTATTCTGCCAGTTGTCTGTGACGGCGCAGATATCATCGCCGTTCACAATACCGTTGCCATCGGCATCGGCGTAAACCGACCGCGGCGGCGACCAGACAGCCGCAGGCGTCAAGGCGTGGGCCATGTAGACCTGCCAGAGTGTGCCGGTTTGTTCGCGAACGGGTCCGGGCTGGTTGTAAAACATCCCTATCGGAAGGATATCACGCTCATCGACCACCCCGTTATCATCAGTGTCTCCCGGATAAACCGAAGCTCCGGTTAAGAAGAACTCAGAGTAGTCACTTTCCATTGGCAGACCAGCCAGGTCAAGCACTCCACCCGGCCCACCAACCAGACGCACCTGAATTGTATCGAGATCCGTAAACAGCACTCCCGCCGGTGGATGAATCACCAATAACGGCGTGGTTGAACCAAGACCGAAATATTCGTACTCAAGCGGTGCCCCGTAAGCGCTGGTCAGCATCAGGTTCGTGCTCAGTGATGATTCCATTATGGGTTCGTTGAAGGGGATTTCGATCTGGCTATGGACCATAACATCGAAGTCATCACTTGTCTGGCCAACCTGCAACTGGAAATTCTCAACCATCAGTTGGAAATCTGCCGGGGTTATCGATAGGCCATCAGAGGCCTCGAATCCGATAACAAGATGCTGATTGACAAACTGGTAATCGGGCGTAAAAGTAAACAACCCGGTACCATCGCCGTTGTCTATAAAGGCAGCGTCGGTTGGCTTTTCAGTACAGGCAATCTGAAGATCATCGCCATCGGAGTCGGTTACGGTTACGATTCGCTGGAAGGTTGCCCATTCGACGGCGGCACCGTCCTGGGTTCCCCCTGCAAATTCGGGCGGACTGTTAAGCACCATATCAACGCTGACATCTACGGAACCGTAATCGGATGTGACTGTTATGACCCCGCTGTAGTGACCGGGATTCAATCCTGAGCGATCTACAATCACCGTCACCATGTCAGTCGCCCAAGTGGTTGTTCCGGTGACCGGGTTCAGATCTATCCAGGTCTGATTAGCCACAACCGTCCAGTTAAGCTCTCCCCCGCCGTGGTTCGAAATACCAAAGCTCAGTTCAGTCTGGGTTCGGTCAAAATCGAGATCTAACGGTGTAACGCTCAGAACCGGTGCAGCTTCGATTTCCATCGTAACCGCTATGTACCCGGAACCGCCATTGGAGGACACAGTGATGCCACCTCTATGAGTACCGGGAGCAAAATTTTCACGATTTACTATTACTGTTACCTGTTGGCTACCGGTGGTGATGCTTCCCTCCAGTGGATCGATAATGATCCACGGTCTGTCAGTCACGAGTGACCAGTCCAGAGTACCATAGCCAGTATTGGAGAGACTAAATGTCTGGGTAGTCAAATCAAGTCCGAAATCAAGACTGTCTGACGACACTGCCAGCAAGGGAACCTCGGAAACAACAATCAGTACTTCGGCGCTGTCGTTCCCACCATTGGAGATAACAGTAACCAGGCCTGAGTACTCTCCCGGGGCCAGGCCCGCACGATTAACGGTGACCAAAACTTGATCCGGCTCGGAGGCAGTAATACCACTGCCCGGACTAAGGCTGATCCATTCCTGATCGTCTGTCACGTTCCATTGCAAGGGCAGTTCACCGAGATTTTCGATAGTGAGTGCCTGCTCTACCTCGTCACTGCCAAAGTCCAGACTCAAAGGCGAAAGCTGAAGCACTGGAGAAGTCTGAACCTCCATGCTGACAGATACGGTAGCGCTGCCGCCGTTTGACGCGACAGCAATAATCCCCGCATAAACGCCTGGTTCGAGTCCGTCCCGATTGACAGCTATTGATACCAAATCAGTTTCGGTAGTCGTATTACCCTGAACAGTACCCACCTCGATCCAGTTCTGTTCAGACGAGACACTCCAGAAGAGGGTGCCGGCTCCAATATTTCTTATGGTTAACGATTGTTGAGCGATATTGGTGGAGAACTCCAGAGCGATGGGATCGACCAACAACTCAGGAATCTCCCCCGGATCGGAAACGGTCATTGATACTTCGACTGTCGCTTCGCCCGCGTTTGAAGTCACGGCAATTGAGTCTGAGTATTCAGACGGTGTTAGACCTGCGCGGTTTATCGTGACAGTAATCACATCCAGTTCGTCGCCTGTGCTTCCCATCAGGGCATCCAGGCCAAGCCACTCTTGATCAGTCGATAGCGACCATTCGAGTGTGCCGCTTCCGATATTGTCGATTGTTATGGTCAATTCATATAGTTCGGCTCCATAATCAAGCTGCCGGGGCGTCACATGCAGTACCGGTTCAGCCGAAACACTCATGGTGATATCAACAGTGGCAGTTCCGCCATTGGAGATTACGTTTATGTGGCCGGAGTACTCACCGGGTGGAAGACCGAATCTGTCAACCCTAACCAGTACTGAGTCCGAAGCTTGTCTGTCCAGACTTCCGCCAAACATATCTATGATTATCCAGGGCTGATCGGTATTGATTGAGTAGTCCAGAGAACCGTAACCGTTGTTGGTAATCGTGATTTCCTGGCTTGTAAGGGATTGTCCGAAATCCAGAACGTCCGGTTCAACCGATAGAATTGGACATAAAACTGTTGATCCCTGACCGTATACGGTCAGCACGCAGTAATCCAGCGCCCAGTCATCACCCCACTTTGGCCCATTCACGTTTGCGAGCCGTTTGAATTCCACTCTCAGTTCGCCATCGCTGATTGTGGCCGGGTCAAGCCGGAATGAGAAAACTCCTGATCCCCTGGCACTCTGGGAAGGCAGTTCTGCAAAATCAAATTGCTCGTTATCATCAACGAACATCCGGCACTTTCGGTTAGAATGCAGACCGGAGATATCCACAGTATAGATCAGACTGTCTACCTGGGTGAACAATGAAATATCAATATTGTGAACCAGGACAGCATTGGGGTGGTCGGGCAATTCATGGTCGGTGAACCTGGCGAAGGGGTCATCTAATTCCTGCTCGGTTCGATTATCGAAATACCAGTTGCCATCGGCATGCTCGGTGGCCGGTAGAGAAGAGCCGTCGAGAAGTCCGTAACCGTAGCCGTCATTATCGCCAACCATTTGGGTAACAACAAGATCAGATAGATCGACAGAACCTGCTACTTGACCAAGGACCAACTGAGCCGTAAGACTGACTATCAGTATTACCAGAGCACCTGGTTTCGCTATCTCTATGAATTTGAAGGACTTCATAATACAGCCTTGCTGTTCGGGAAGAAACCAAATATAGCACGATTATTCCATCATGGAGTCACAGGTTTCTCATACTCTAAGATAACCTGTCACCACAATAGATCAATACACAATATTCGTGCCCAAATTACGATCGGTCACGCTATTACTAAAAAACCGGCCTCTCGGCCGGTTTAGATTTCCTGCACTCAGTGCTATTTTAATCAACCCCCGGCAGGGATTATGAATACGTCCTCTTTCACGATCGCCTTAATGGGCGTGTCTGCCAGTATCAATCCTTCACCCCCCTTGATAAACAGACCAAAGATGAAGATGTAAGAAAGCGTTTTCTTGCCCTTGCCTTTGGCTTCGATAGCTCCATCGATGCCTTCGAGCTTGATGCCCTTGTCTTCAAGCGATTTGAATCCTGAGCCTGATTCAAGTTCACCCAATTCCACCGAGATCGTTCCCGGCTTGCCACCTTTTCCAGCCGGCTCGACTGATTTCACCATCGCCTTACCCTCTGCCCCGGCTTTGATCAGCACAACCCCGCCGATAATAACATCCTCAGTTACCGCGATAGGAATTTCCTGCCCCGGAGCCAGGTATTTCGAAGATACATCCTGCTTGAAGGCGACCGATATTTCAGTCCCTTTCTGCAATTTTATCTGAGCCTGTGAAACCCCGAACATCAATGTCAGAACCAGCAACGTCGTCACAATGGTCATCAGGCTTTGGTATTTTATTCGCATAAACTTTCACTCCTTATCTTAGAAGAGATCGATATCATTTAATCCTGGGCAACATTTCTTCGAGGTCATCGACGAAGGTGAAGGTGATTGTCTTGTCTCCGATCTGAATACCTTTGTTCAGATCAAACAGGGCCAGCCTTCCCTTGAGTTCCTTCTTGGCCGCAGACTTTTCACCCCACGTCTCCGGGTCATCGGGTCCGTCAACTGCGACAACTATCTGGTCCCCCATGCGCCAGTTAACGGTATCCACGCTGACACCCGGCCAGAGCTGTTTGCCAACTCGCCAGGCAGTATCCCCTTTGCCGCGCCGCACCATGACATGTACATGGTAGCCGTCCGGACAGCTCGCCAGCCGATAGACATACTTGCGTCGTGTCTTAAATTTCTGGACCCCGTCCATATAGGCATTTATTTTTGCCACCGATTCTCTGTTAGCCGGGTCACGCTGGAGGGCCGGTAGATCACTTTGAAGACGGGACGGGACTGTCTCCAGTCGAAATTTAGGATCAGCGTTGTCATTGATTGTTTTGAGGTAGTCCCCGATCGCACTTCCGGTCTGTCTGGTCACTACGACCTGTTCGGCTTGCTGCTGACGGGTCCTAAGCGCCTTGTGCAACGCTTGTTCCGACGCGGTCAGTTTGATATCCTCTCTGGATTCTATCAGAAGTATCTGATCGTTTACTTCGTTCCAGATGGCCGTCTTGTCTTGTGTGTTAATTATGGCCATTTTGAACTTGTCCAGATAGTACTTAACCCGCTCCACTCTCCGGGCCAGTTCGGCATCACTTTCTGCAACACCAAGAGCATCGATATCGGCAATCAGGTCAGCGTATCTTTGAGCATTGTCGTCGTCAATGAATACTGTGTCATCAAGCTTCCTGACTGGCCAACTCGATGGATTACCGGCCATGTCGGCAAAGGCAATGATGTAGTTATCCAGTATCTTTTCGATATCGACTTTTTCAAGCGCTCGATAGTTAAGAATCAGTTGATCGGCTGTCTGTTTGAACGGGCGAAAGAGCCAGTTAACCACCCATTTGTTCTGATAGGACCGATATGGATCGGATATTCTATTGATCTGACGTTTGGTCAGACTGCTCATCGAACCGCCCGCTTCAAAGTGATTGGCCAGAACAGCATCCTCTCCTGAGATCACCTGGGAATGCAGGAAAGCGAACTGATAGAGGTACGGGATAGAGAACAGAGTTATCCAGGCCAGGCTGAGTATCGTGGCCCACTTGGCCAGCCACCGCACACGTGAGATGCCACGATATTTCAGCACCGAGCGCAACAGCCAGTAGAGCGGTTCCTGTACGCCAACGGGAGTAATCTTGTCAGGCGGGGCATAAATGGATCGACCAATGTCCGTACCAATTTTTTCAGGAGTGGACCCCGTGCAAGAGATGAAAAAGAGTTGGAAATCAAGAGTGCGGCCAACGACAACTTTGAAAAACTCTCTCAACTTGGTAAGGATATCTCTCACCGTACCTGACCAGGCTTGATTTGATGCCACTTGAGGACTCGAAAGCACCTTCTCCATGAACACTTCAAAATCATTGGACAAGAAACTCTCATCTTCCGGGTTTATCAGCCGGGTCTGTTCATCTTCGGAGAATCCCGGCAGGATATCGGCTTTGCTTACAACAAGTGCCACCGGAATGGGAATTCGCTTGTTCAAGGGAGCCAGCAGTTCCAGAACATTGGTGAATGAGGCCACTAACTCCTGAGTCTGAAGTTCCGCGCCCAGCATCTTGGGATCATAAAAGATAAGGAGCCCATCGCAGCCGGACATGAAATCGGTGACCTTATCTTTCAACTCACTCTGTTCATTGATTGAGACTGCTTTGCCGTCGTAGTCCAGAGTCACCACGGGAACTTTGGTATCACGATCCAGAATGGCATTAAATTGAAGGACTTTGTCACCGCGAGTAGCCTCGGGAAATTTCTTTTCCCCTCTCAAATCCACCATTGTACCGACATCGCTGGTAACGCCCATGCCCCAGATATTGCGATAATGGCCCAGCAGCTGCCCTGACGTAAGTGTGTCGGATATGGCTATCTGCAGCTTTTTGGAGACTTTGCAGAACTCGTTCAGAACGGTGAAAAAGACAGACTTTCCGGAATTGGCGTGACCATAAACACCAATACGGATGCCCGATGGCCAGTTCGATGCCACCTCACCTTTCTTCATTCCCGAGGCGGCTTTGCCGCCTTTCTTGAACGCCTTGAAGACCTTGCTTAATCCCACACTAGTGATCTTTCTATCTACTCATCAGCATTTACCGTCCGCCGATTTGTACCTGTCGAACTCGCTCTTTGAATTCCTGGAGCTGGGTTTCCTCATAACTCTGCCACCACCTGGGAACCATAATCGCCATGATGATAGCCAGTGCCATAATCGCACCATAAAAAACATAAGCGGGACTGCGCTGAGTAGTTACCAATTTGAAGTAACGCCAACTACGAAACGCCCCTTTGACTTTCCCCCACTGAACGCCAAGGAAGCTCTTTACCGTTGACCAGAAACTACTGGTGACCAGGTAATCCCAATCCTTGAGGTAGGTCTCAATTATGCGTCCGCGAAGTTTCAGCTTCTCAAAGGCGTCCACCTGTTTCAGATGAAATTCCAGGGTGGCTCGATCCTTGAGCAGATTGCCTCCCAGTTCGAGTTTGCGCCGGGCCAACTCGAGCATCTTCAGGGGATCGCGAAGGCGATCAAAAGCTTCGGGGGACAATCCCGCTTGTAAAGACTTGCCAAACTTCCTGATGAACCGAACCATTTCGCCCAGGAAGAAGGTGTTAAGTCTGAAATTGTTATTGAGGCCGCCTTCGTGGAAGAGTAAGTCTACCAGGTGATTCTCAATGAAAGGAATGTCCTGCTTTACTGACCTCAGACCACGGCAGAAGGAATAGGCTTCATTTGAACGGCCGTCAACATCGGCCTCAGACTCAAAAAAGCTGACCAGCAGATGAAGGGTCAGTTGCCGCATGTCGGAACTGCTGAGCGGGGATTGTCTCACCTTTTCAAGGAAATATTGATCGACCCGCACCGCCTCATCACGGTTCTGCCGAAGAGTCTGAAATACGGCGTAGATGCCGTTATAGGTCTGTAGAAACGCCTCGACCTGAAATTCTGAATACTTGTTCTCGTAGGTATCGATATACCGGAAGAGATCATCGATGTATGATCGAATGTCGCTCATTTTTTCCCTATACGGCGTAGACCATAAGGTCTGTCTGTCCCAGTCCGGAGAGTTTGCCCGAGTCTGCGGCTCCCCTGAACATGATGGTAAGCTGATTGACGGAGCTCAGTTTCAGGATATCCCGGGGATGCAGGGCCACTTTGTCGCCAAACGAAGTCGTATCAATATCAATTGGATCAGTCTCACCCAGCCCACGCGCTTCGTTAAGTCCCAGGCGCAACTGCATGGCGGTCCATTCGGGAATGCTGAACAGGTCTTTACTGATCAGTATCACGGCGTCATCGACTCCTCTCGGTTCGGCAGTGTCAATGACCAGGTAACTTAGTTCCCCTACCTGCTCCAGCCGACAGCCGCTGTATTCCACCAACCGGTAGGTTTTCCCCTGGTAGGTCAACATGTCGGTCGCTACCGCTTGCGGACCAAGCTGATCGCTCTTGACCTGGGCGACAAATTCCAGCAGGCGTTTGATGGTCTCCATTATCCGCTGAATAGCCAAAAAATGGCCGCCGATGTCCTGGTGATTGTATTCCGAGAGGAGAAAACTGTCTATCGCCGACATATGCTGCCTGACATCGGAGTCCAGTTCTCTGACAAACAGTTTTTCATTAAGGTAATCTTTCAGACCCGGATGCAGATTCAGTGAAGTCGAGTAGACGCGGAAGAGCTTCTTGAAGCCGATCACCAGTTTCGATGGGTGTCCGGCATTGCGACCGATCACAAACTCATCAATCGCAGAAGACATATACATGACTATATTGTGCATGGCCTCTTTGAAGGCCACTTGCAGTTCAGTTTTTTCTCCCGGAAGTGCTCCCTCTTTGCTTGTCGCTTGATAAGCGCGGGTTGCAAGCGAAAGTAGAGTTTCCAGAATGTTTCTAAGGTCATTAGCCCTTGCCGACAGACTTTCATCGGCATGCAGATCCACACAGGGTGGTAAGTAGTCGTTTGACAGTTTCGCACTCCCTGCTTCGCAGACGATCTCGGCTATTTTCAGATAACTCCCGACCGGATGATTAGGCTGATCACCCAGATACAACTTGTAGTCGGACACAAGATAGGGAAGGCGGGGCAGGTCTTCATTCGGATCAGGGTCACCGACCTGAGCTTTCTCGGAGCCACCTGCGACCAAATAAACGGGAAGAGTGGCCGTGTCGATTTCGGTCTCGGCTCTGACCACATTGCCGGTGGATTCCCCGATATCAATATGAGTGCCATCGGGCGTGACTGCCTGACAGCGAGCGACCTCTACCTGCAGGTTGTTGCCGTTCATCGATACGACCAAACTCAGGGCGGATTTGCCTCCAAATGACTTGCGGATCAAACCGTAACGATCAGAGGCGGAGGCGGCATGCCACCTGGCCAACCCTTCAAGATATTTCTCCTGGTCCTTCAGGTGCTCTTTGGAAATGAGCATTCCGTCCTGCCAGTTCACTGAATATAAGTCAAAGTCGCTCATTATCTTACCTTCCACAAAACGGATTCAATTTAGGTCTGCTGATCGGCAGTGTCAAGCCTAATAGACTGCGACGGCATGTGATCAGAGTGGGATGGTTGGTTTTCATAGGCCAGCAGTAAATCCAAGTATGACTGTTTGATCTTTGTCGCCCAGCCTGGTCTGTCTGTCTCCGGACTGAACCTTTATCTGATAATCAAGATTGCTGGGCATGCAGATATCAAGAACCCACTCGATTTTTCTGCGCAGATCCCCATTCGGGAGAAGTCGAACAATATCCGCAGGCGGCGCTCCCTCGACCACCACTTCATAGCTGGAATCAAACTCGGTGAATGATCCGCCCAGCAAAGCATATTGACCCAGCGCCGCGCTAGGTGAACCTAATCGGCACTGGAGTCGGCCGGGGATAGGAAACGTAGCCGGAACATTTTCCACGATTTCGAAATCATAGCCGAAATGCAGTTTCAAAACCAGTGCCACGGCGTCCGGATTGCCGGCCCACAGATGATAGGACGGCATCAGCACCGACCAGAGCGACACTTCCGATTCCAGCCACTGACGGGCATCGAAAGACAGGTCAAACAGATTGAGAAATTTGGTGATATGTTCCGGTTCATTGGTGCCGAACGAGTATCTGACGCTCTGCTGACGAGCCACCGCCTCGCGGCACAGATAGGCAGCATCGAATGGGGACATCAGCTCGCGCGCTCGATCCTCCCATTCTGATCCCCTATCAACACCGGCATCCAGTCCATAGAAGAACTGATAAGGCATAAAGTCTACGGCACTGGAAACGCCTACTTCAAGTACAATCTGTGTGTTACCAGTTAAGGGCGTACCGGGATCCGGACTCTGCTTTCTGATCTCGCCTCGATAATTCTCATAGGGGCCAACTGCCAGCAGGTTAACGTGAGCCAGGTCAGTTCCAAGTTGGTAGAGAGTACCCAAGGCTGTTGTCCAGGACGTCTTGGTTCTGACATTAACAAAATCCGGCATTTTATGGACAGTCGGACGATTCATAGTCCAGCGATTTCCACTTCAAAATGAGTGTTCACCGGCGAACGTGACTTAAGAAAGCGGCCAATCCTTTGTTTGAGCAGGGTGCGTTCATCCTCGCTATGGAAGCGATCATGTTCAATGGTGAGAATCACCCTGATGCACCGTCTCACTCCTCCGCGAGCGCGCTGCACCGCATTGGAGCACTCAGCCTTCAGGACGCGAGGGTCAACGGTAGGTGCCCACCTGGATATTTCCGCGAAACTGAGGACGCGGTCACGATTCCTAAGCCTTAGCGACGCCTCCTGATCAATTTGCTCAACCCCTTTGGCCGGGATCGCTCCTTTGGTGGGCAGTACATTTTCAGCCGACACTATGCCGGGATGGCTTTCATACAATTCAGTTATTTTGCCGGCCGCGATGCCGTTGGCGTCCACTCCCGCGGTGACCGAGTATGTCACAGTGAGCGAATCAGGGATGTCATCGCCACGAGAGAGAAGGTCAAACCAGAGAATCAGTTTGTCGTCTCGCTCCTCAAGAGAGTACTGACCCAGCGAAGGATCACCGCTGGCAGCATAGCGAGGCAGATACTCTTTTGATGAGGAATCAACGACACTGATTATTTCCAGTACCGTAGTCAGTTCATCTGGCAGCTCAATCTCTACCAGTTGGCTGCCACCGGTGTGTTTGAACAGCGTTTGCTCATTCTTGTTCAGGGCCGCGAAACAACCAAACAGGACGCTGATCGGTTTCAATAACTTCGTGCGGTCGCCACCCTCCGGCAACCTGAGTCGTATCCAGTACAGTGATTCATTATCCGACGGTGGCAGGACACCAGAAGACTGCAGGCGATGAGCCAGACCCGGACTGATCGCAGTCGGCGCCCAGAACTTCACAAAAGAGTCGGTCGGATGAATAAAGTGGTTCTCCAGCAGATGGAACAGATCGGAGCTGGATCTCAGCCCCCCCCAATCCACAAGTGATCGAGCGTCATCGGAGAAAAGATTTTCCACCAGCGGTGTCTGGCCGGGGCAGAACTGTGCCC
>QNAF01000031.1 GCA_003641405.1 Candidatus Zixiibacteriota bacterium
GCATCCGGCAAAAACGTCAACCTGTTGGTTCTTGACACCGAAGTCTATTCCAACACCGGCGGCCAGATGTCCAAAGCGACCCCTCGCGGCTCCACTGCCAAGTTCGCCGCTGCCGGTAAGCCGTTACCAAAAAAGGACCTTGGCCTGATGATTATGTCCTACGGTAGTGTTTATGTCGCTCAGGTAGCCATCGGATCCAGTCACAATCAGACGGTGAAGGCGTTTGTCGAAGCTGAGAAGTACGATGGCCCATCCCTCATCCTTTGCTACAGTCACTGCATTGCCCACGGAATCAATATGGCTCACGGTCTCGAAGCAGAGGCGAGGGCGGTTAAATCAGGACACTGGCTGCTGTATCGATACAACCCGGATCTTATTGAACAGGGTAAGAACCCGCTCCAGCTTGATTGCAAAGAGCCATCGATCAGTTTCCAAGACTACGCCTATGCCGAAAATCGGTTCAGGACACTCGTCGGTAGTCATCCTGAACGGGCCAAGGGTCTCCTGAAACTTGGTCAGCAGGATTGTGACCGTCGCTGGAACCTATACCGGCAAATGGCCGGCATGGACTACTCAGGAGAGAAAAAGTAGCCTGAGAACCACAATTTGACACCTGCGTAGGGCGAGCACTGATATGCTCGCCCTATTTTTTTCGCTCTCCCATACTCAAATCCCGTCCACCATCAAGAAACCAGCCCTATCTTCCGATAACCCGCATAACAGATTAAACTACCTGCTCTGGAGGAAAAACATGCGTCTCAAGATGATCATCATCGCCGTACTGCTTGCCGTTGCGTTGGGGTTCAGCACTTCGCAGGCTCAGGAAACTGAACAGGATGTCCTTGATCGGTATATCAAGGCCGGTGAGGAAAAACATACCACAAAACTTGGCTGGGCATCGTTCAATTTCAGCCTTAATCGCATCAATAAGAACAATCCGTACAATGATTTTGCTGTTTATGAATCCGAGAGATTTGATAACGGTGAAATCAGCCAGTTGGGCTACGGTTCGTCTTTCGGGGCGGATTTCGGTATTGTCTTCTGGGATAAGTATGCCTGGTCAATCGGCGGCGAATACTGGTTAAGACTCGGTGAGAAGCTTAGTGGAAACTACGATTACACGCCAATTGGAGCCTCTGTAACTGATCCCGTTTCAGAGATCAAGGTCTACAGCTTCAACACAGGTGTTCAGTACTATCTGCTTAACCCACCGACAAAGACCGGTAAGCTCAACAGCCTAGCCGTCAGGGCAGGGGGAACGGTCGGATACTATTTTGCAACCTGGTATCTCTGGCCTGAGTATCAAAGCCTGAACCTGGCTACTTCCGAAGCAACGGAAGACAACATTGCCTTTAGGGGAAATGCTCCTGGGTTCAGTTTTAACATCGGCGCGGACTACCCGTTGGGTGTCTGGGATCTGGCAATCGGCGCAGATATGAGCTACTTATACTTGAACTTCAAGAACGTCGCCTGGTATAACTCCAATGACGAAGAGATCGTAGCTACCTACGATGGAACTACCGAAGGTCGCGTCGATTTAGACCTGTCAGGCGTGCGCGGGAAGATCGAAGTCAAGAGATTCTTCAACTGGTAGTAACTTGCGGATAACCCTTACCGCTTGACACTGCTTGTTGGGCGTCTATCTTGGCGCCAACCAAGAACTCGTAATGGAGATGCCACGATGGTGAAATGCCTGGTTTCGATTCGAACAATCATTCTCTTTTCTCTCTGCTGTGCTCTGGTACTGCCATACGCTGCCAGCAGCGCCGAGAAGATGCCACCTGAAAAAGCCGGTGAAATGGGCAGCCCAACCGGCAAGATAGCATTCATCCGTGACAAGAACATCTGGACAATGGACGCTCACGGCGGCCACCAGATGAAGATTTGTGAAGCTACCAACGCTGACGGGCGACTGAGCTGGGCACCCGATGGCAAACGCATTGCCTTCACACGTTCGGGTCGCGTTGATCTTCACGCCCCTGATCTCCTCGGAGGCCAGCACAAGGTCTATGACATATTTGTGGCTTATGTCGATTCTGCAGAAGCTGGCAGCACATACTGGTGGTTGCGGCTGACCGACGGACTCGGTGCGCGTGATCCCGAATGGAGCGCCGACGGTAAGACGATCATATTCTATCAGGACATGAACGCCAACCGTATCGATGCCGAAGCTCCGAACTACCAGATTTGTACAATGGACAACGACGGCGGTAACCTGAAAGTTCTACGCAAAGACTGGCAGAATATGTCGGAGTACTTCGTTTCTCCCAGCATGAATGCCGATGGCGAAATCGCTTTCGTTCATTTCGTCACCACCAAGCCGAACAGCTCCACTGGGCAGGCCGGTGGTTTCAGGGCGATAGGTATCGCAAAATTGCATCGAGACAATATCATGGCGCCACTCGAATCCGTCAGAACCCAGTCAGCAGCCAACGAAAGCACCGTGGCCCCTGCCTGGTCACCCGACGGCAAGTGGATAGCTTATGCCTACAACTCCATTGAGAAACCGGGTATGTGGATTGCAACCCCTGATTTCTCAGAGAAATATCTGGTCTTTGAACCTCCGCCAGGGACATCGCTATTCACTATGTCACCTTCCTTCTCACCAAATTCCAAATGGCTTACTTTTGCCACAACCGACGGCTCTATCTGGATCTGCGATATCACGGGCAATGGTGCCAAGCGCCTTAGCGGTCCCGGCCTTGACTATGCACCTGCCTGGTCCAAGTAAGCAACCAGAGTATCACGACAAAGTCCGGTTTTCGTACTAACAGCAGGGCTGGGACAAAATCCCAGCCCTTGTTTTTTGGATGTTTCTGACAATCGCCAGAAAATGGAAGGAAATTTCAAGCGGACTTGACAAAGCCAACTATTTGGCTATTATACCAAACAGGCACGACTAATGCAGGAATCTCAAAGATGGATATGAAAACGAGACAGAAGTTTGAAGCCAGAGCTCGGATAATCAAGGCTATGGGGCATCCCACTCGCCTGTTCATCGTCGATCAATTATCCCAGGGTGAGCAGTGTGTTCGCGAACTCACGGATCTCATAGGAGCCGACACGTCCACAGTATCCAAACATCTCTCCATTCTGAAGGATGCCGGAATCATTAGCGATGAAAAGCGAGGTCTCCAGGTATACTACTCTCTCCGTCTCCCCTGCGTGTTGAGTTTTTTCGGTTGTGTCGAATCGGTTCTGCAATCGAACATCGAACAACAACTACGTGTAATTGAAAAAGAATGACTGTCTCGTTGGTACCCCACAGCTTGGGGCCTGTTGATAAACCGTCCGCATGCGGTGGCGTCAGGTGTCTCTGCCTGACGCTCCTACGGATTCTTGTGCGCGGCAGATGTAGACATCTGCCGGCCACAGAATTCTGCAACAAGCCCGCTGAGTAGGATGACGAATGAACTGGTAGTCTGAATGGAAACCGTTTGCGGCCATTATCGCTGTCTTCCTGTTGTTCTTCTATCTGCCTCTCGGCAGCATTCGCTTTGACAACGCCCTGACCGAAGCTTTGGGGCTGGCACAGTGGTATGCCCACGAACACGTCATTCTGTGTTTAATTCCGGCATTCTTCATTGCCGGTGCAATTGCCGTTTTCATCAGTCAGGCATCCGTGATGAAGTACCTGGGAGCCAGGGCTAACAAAGTCCTTGCGTACGGAGTTGCCTCGGTGTCCGGTTCAGTTCTCGCTGTCTGTTCCTGCACCGTGCTGCCGTTGTTTGCCGGCATCTACCGGATGGGTGCCGGTCTCGGTCCAGCAACGGCGTTCCTGTACTCCGGTCCGGCAATCAATGTCCTTGCGATTGTCCTGACAGCAAGAGTCCTTGGTCTGGAACTTGGCATCGCCAGGGCGCTTGGAGCTGTCTTCTTCAGCATAATCATTGGACTGGTTATGCACTTCGTTTTCCGCAAAGAAGAAGCTGGCAAAGCCGAAACCAAGATGCTTATGCCGGAGCAACCGGTGGCTCGACCGTTATGGCAAAACGGGTTGTATTTTACAGCGATGATAGCCATTCTCGTTTTTGCAAACTGGGGAAAGCCGGAAGACACTGAAGGTCTGTTCAGAACCATTTACACCCTCAAGTGGATCATCACCGGTGGGGCTGCCTTGCTATTGGCGGTCATGCTGGTGACCTGGTTCAAGATGTCTCGGCTTATGATCTCCGTGGCGGCGTTGGTAACTGTTATCCTGATGTTTGCGTTCCCCGCCGAACCAGCTATCCCGTTCGTTGTTGCCGTTGCGGGCCTCTCCTTTGTACTCGGCGTCTCCAAAGGAGAGACAAATGACTGGCTGGAACAGACATGGGGATTTGCCAAACAGATCCTGCCGCTTCTGCTTGTTGGCGTGCTCGCGGCCGGACTGGCGCTCGGAAGGCCCGGACACGAAGGTCTGATCCCGTCGGACTGGATCAGCAATTCTGTGGGAGGTAATTCTCTCGGGGCCAACCTGTTTGCATCGGTTGTGGGAGCTTTCATGTATTTTGCCACCCTCACCGAGATACCCATACTGCAGGGACTTCTTGCCAACGGTATGGGCAAGGGACCGGCGCTGGCACTGTTGCTGGCGGGTCCGGCATTATCGCTGCCGAATATGCTTGTTATTCGAAGCGTCATGGGAACGAAAAAGACGGTTGTATTCGTTCTTCTGGTGATTATTATGGCGACACTATCAGGAACAATATACGGAGCACTAACCCTATGACTGACTCACCAATAACAGTCAAACCAATTGGCGTCATCAAAACACCGTTCACCAGGACCGAAGGTACTCCGATTCAGCCTTTTGCCGCAGATGGAGCCAAAGGCCTGGTGGAAATCTACGATGAGTACGCCAACGCTCTTCAGGACCTGGACGGATTCGAACGGATATGGTTGCTATACTCGTTCGACCGAACTTGCAAAACCAAACTGAAAGTGGTCCCGTTTCGGGATACGCAGCTAAGAGGTGTATTCTCCACTCGCGCCCCCTGTCGTCCTAACCTGATTGGTATGTCTGTTGTAAAACTGCTTGGAATCGATGGCACTACTCTCAGAGTAGCTGACGTTGACATGCTTGATGGCACACCATTGTTAGATATCAAACCATATATTCCGCACATTGACAGCTATGAGGTTTCGCGCTGCGGCTGGTTCGACAAGGGCAGGACAAAGCGTGACAGAGCCGACGGAAGATTCACTGATAAGGGATAGAACAAAGAAAGAACAATATGAAGAAAATCGAAATTCTTGGCCCCGGCTGTGCCAAGTGTGAGAAACTCAGAGAACGAACCGACGCTGCTGCCAGTCAGATTGGCCTTGACTGCAAAATCACGAAAGTCTCGGACATGCAACAGATATTGTCGTATGGCGTCGTGATGACACCGGCGCTCGTTGTTGATGGCGTTGTGAAAGTCACCGGAAGGGTGCCGTCTGATGACGAACTCAAGGAGATGCTCTCTTGAGTTGTATTAACACCTTGAACCTGCAAACCACTTGATCGGGAGCCCCAAAACATGGGAGCAAAAACGCTAATCACAATTATCCTGCTGTTGTTTGTTGCAGCTTCAGCATTCTACTTAATCCTCAATGAACCTGCGGCCACGTCCTCTGACGAGGAACAATCCGGAAACATTGATTCCGCAGATGCGGACACACTTCAGACCAAAGTGGTTGCGACATATTTCCACGGGACGAAACGTTGCCCTACCTGCGTCAAACTGGAAGCCTACGCTGTCGAAGCCGTCCAGTCGGGATTCGTTGACGAACTCACCTCCGGACAACTGGAGTGGCGTGTCATTGACTACGATGAGTCCGGAAACGAGCACTTCTTCACGGATTATGAACTCACATTTCAGTCGGTGATCGTATCTGATATCCGCGCAGGAGAAGAAGTAGACTGGAAGAATCTGTCTGATGTCTGGGACCTTGTGGGTGACAAGCCGGCCTATCTCCAGTACGTTCGAGCTGAAATCGCCGCTGTCCTGGGAGCACAGTAGGTGGATGGTATTCTGTTCGGTACCCTGACAGCCTTCTGGCTGGGTGTGATGACTTCGCTCTCCCCCTGCCCGCTGGCAACAAACATAGCTGCAATCTCTTTTGTCGGCAGGAACGTAGAGAACACGCGAAGAGTCCTCTGGGCAGGGCTGCTTTACACCGCTGGAAGGACACTGGCGTATCTGGCACTGGGAATGATTCTCGTAACTTCTCTCCTGTCGGCACCCGCCATCTCACACATCCTGCAGAAGAATATGAACCAGATTCTGGGACCGTTGCTGATCCTGGTTGGCATGTTCCTGCTGGAGTTGCTCAGGTTCAGTACTTCAGGATCGGGCATGGGCGATAAAGCTCAGCGGCATGCCGGCAAATGGGGAATCTGGGGAGCCGGGTTGCTGGGCATTCTGTTTGCCCTCTCGTTCTGCCCAGTCTCTGCGGCGCTGTTCTTCGGAAGTCTGATCCCCCTGGGTGTGAAGAATGAATCAGGAGTCTTGTTGCCGATTATCTACGGAATTGGGACAGGCCTGCCAGTGTTGGTGTTCGCGATACTTATTGCTTTGGGTACTCGCTATGTCGGAACTGTGTTCAACAAACTCGCAGTATTTGAAAAGTGGCTGCGACGTGTCACCGGTGTGGTTTTCATACTGGTCGGAATCTATTACAGCCTTACATACATATTTCGAGTGAATGTTTTCTGATCTCAGCAAAGTCAGTTGCACTTCATTGAAAAAGTTCCGTATCATCTGTGCGATATGTTGATTCTGGTGCTAAACTAATGAGAAAACGTCGTGTGATTGTCATCGGCGGTGGTGCCTCCGGACTGATGGCCGCCGGACAGGCTGCCGAGGGTGGCGCTACCGTTACCCTCCTGGAGCGAAAGGACCGCCCCGGTCGCAAATTAAGCCTGACAGGAAAAGGGCGTTGCAACCTGACCAACATCGCAGAGCTGTCAGATTTCATTACTCATTTTGGACCAAACGGACGGTTCCTGCGGCAGGCTTTCTCTCGTTTCTTCTCGCATGACCTAGTGACATTCCTCGGTGAATTGGGCGTAGAAACGGAAAGCGAACGCGGCGGAAGGGTCTTCCCTACCAGCGATGATGCCCTGGAAATTGTCGATGCTCTCAGAGTATGAGACACAGATTCCGGCGTTGCCATGCGAACCGACTGTCGCATCAAACGCCTGATCGCTGACGGTGAGCGTGTCACCGGAGCGGAGACGACAAGGGGCGACACGTACGATGCCGACGCTGTGATCGTCGCAACCGGTGGTGCTTCCTACCCTGCAACCGGTTCATCCGGCGACGGCTACCGTCTCGCCGAGTCAGTGGGGCACACTATCATTCCGATTCGTCCCGCGCTCGTACCGCTGGAAACAGCAGGTGGCATTGCGCAGAGACTACAGGGATTGAGCCTTCGTAATGTTCAGGCCACGCTGAGGGTCAATGGCAAAAAGACACAGAGTTTGTTCGGTGAGATGTTGTTCACGCATTTTGGCCTGACCGGTCCGATAATCCTGTCGTTGAGCAAGACTGCCGTTGACGCGCTCCACGTTGAAAAAGATGTCGTGATTTCAATTGACCTCAAGCCCGCGCTTGATGAACAGAAACTGAACGCACGTTTGCTTCGAGATTTTGAAACTCACAGTCGAGCGCAATTCCAAACAGCTCTCAAAGAGCTACTTCCGAGAACGTTGATTCCGGTGTGCGTCGATCTGACAGGCATCCCCCACGACAAACCTGCCAACCAGATCACAGCAGTGGAACGCAAGAAACTCCTGACATGGTTGAAAGATTTCAAACTGACCGTCACCGATCACCGATCATTCAAAGAAGCGATTATCACTGCCGGGGGTGTGGATCTCAGGGAAGTTGACCCGCGTACCATGGCATCAAGACTGATCGGCAACCTTTATTTCGCGGGCGAAGTTCTGGATATCGACGGCGACACTGGCGGCTATAATCTTCAGGCCGCTTTTTCTACAGGCTGGCTGGCAGGAAGATCGGCTGCCGATTGATCAGACGCTATTGTTATTGTGTCTCGTGCAGTCGTTCAAGCTGCGACGGGTACGATTTGTTGGCAGGGTCTAACTCAAGGGCTTCCTCCACGAACGGGATAGCTTCCTCGACCTTGCCACGTGCTTCCAGAACCAGCGCCAGTGTCCCAAGTATGCCTGCTTTGAACGTATCCCCCGAAGCCCTGCTGGCGAGTAGCCGTGCGTACCGCTCTGATTCTTCGAGGTTGATCTTCCGCTCCGCGCACCACCTGACAAGATCATATACTCTATTCAGGTCGCTTTCGTAGTTCTCCCCGAGAGTAGCTTTCTTGATACGGACCGCCCCGGTTGTATCCGCATTCACATGCAACGCCTGGTCAGCCAAAAGAAGCTTGTGCGTTTTTTGCGTCTCTGGATTGGCACTGTTTACAGAGGCATCGACCCCGGCAGTTAAGTACCCGGCAATGCGGTCTGTCTCCCCCATCTTCCGTGCCAGACGCGCCATGAGTTGGGCGGTCTTGACGATATTCGCGGACGATCCTCGTACAAGTATCGTGTCGGCGACAGGCAAGACATCGTCGAACACAATCTGGTCGGTCCAGGCCGCATTACAACTATTGGTGAGTATGTCAAACGAGAAATCGGCCCTGCCGCTCTGATCAAGTTCCTGAGCACGACGATAATACTCAATCGCACCAACATAGTTCTGCGCGTCAACATAGTACTTCGCCAGCCGCACGGCATTATCGAATGTGGGGGCATCTCGAAAACTGCTCTCGCGTTCCTTCACGGTCGTGGGATCCGCTAGAGCCTTGCCGAGATTGTTGACGAAGGCGTACGAGGTTGTATAGCCGATCCAGCGAAATATCTCTTCACCGTCGCTGTTGGCCAATAGAAAGACCGGATAATACACACCGCCGATTTCGTATTCATCGGCCAGTTCCTCAAGCTCGCTACAGTCAACCGTCATATAAACGACCGACTCGAGGGCCTTGTGAATATCACTCTTGACGGCAAATTCCTCGGTAGCTTTGTCACAGTGGTCACAGGACGGAACAAAGAACTTAATCAGGATCGGTTTGCCCAGTTGCTGCGAAAGCTCCCTGGCTTGCTCATAGTTGTCGGCTTCAGCAGCACTGACACCAGCCACAAGTGCAAACGTCGCGAGGACTATCAACAGTAGTCTATACATATCGGTCTCATTCCTTCCAAAACGGCGGATCACCAGCTATTTGATGCAAGATACGTCTTTCCCCTCTTACCGTACAGTGCCTTTTCGGTTTCCCATTGCTTGCAGAATGATTCCTGTTATCTTACAGCTACAACTTGAAACATGGCAGCAAGAACAATGCAAAACATACATATCTCCAAAATCGCCGACGAACTTAGTCTGAACTCCAACCAGGTAACCGCTACAATCACGCTTCTGGACGATGACGCCACCGTCCCGTTCGTAGCCCGATATCGTAAGGAGGCCACCGGCGGGCTGGACGAAGTAGCCATAATCACGATTCGTGACCGAATCGGGCAGCTTCGTGATCTGGACAAGCGCCGTGAAGCTATCCTGAAATCACTTGAGGAACGCGAACTGCTGACAGAGGAACTTGAAGCTGAAATCCGTGCCGCCGAGACTATGGCTGTGCTTGAAGACATCTACCTGCCATTCCGTCCCAAACGACGTACGCGGGCGACAATCGCCAGAGAACGAGGGTTGGAACCACTGGCTGAAATGCTGTTTGAGCAGGAAAATATCAACCCGCTGGATGAGGCCATAGCATTCGTGGATTCCGAGAAGCAAGTTGAGACAATTGAAGACGCCCTGGCCGGCGCGCGTGATATTATCGCTGAATGGGTGAACGAAGACACCGACGCCCGCTCCAAGATGCGGGAGCTGTTTGCCGAGCAGGCCACGATTCGCTCCACGGTCGTCGCCGGTAAAGAAACCGAAGGCGCCAAATACTCTGACTATTTCGACTGGGAAGAGTTGGTCACGGCCGCGCCATCTCACCGCCTTCTGGCGATGCGTCGCGGCGAAGCGGCATTTGTTCTCAGTCTGCACATTGCGCCTCCTGAGGAAGACGCGTTGGGGATTCTCGAAGACATCTTCGTCATGACTGATAACGAGGCCTCGCGGCAAGTCAAGCTGGCCGTTCACGACAGCTACAAACGCCTCCTGGCGCCGTCGATGGAAACTGAACTCCGGGTAGACACCAAGAAGGTTGCGGACGAGGAAGCCATCCGCGTGTTTGCCGAGAACCTTCGTGAATTGCTCATGGCCCCGCCTCTCGGTCGCAAGAACGTGCTGGCTGTTGATCCCGGGTTCCGCACCGGCTGCAAAGTTGTCTGTCTGGACCGTCAGGGCAAATTGCTGCACCACCTGGCAGTCTTTCCGCACGGAAGCAAACGTCAACGAGATGAGGCCGCCACGGAAATCAAAGGGCTGTGCGAACGGTTCCACACTAACGTCATCGCTATCGGCAACGGCACCGCCAGCCGCGAGACGGAAACGTTCGTGCGCGAGATCGGACTTCCGGAGCACATTACCGTTGAGATGGTCAACGAATCCGGTGCCTCAATCTACTCGGCCTCTGATGTCGCCCGTGATGAGTTCCCGGATCATGACATCACCGTTCGTGGTTCAGTCTCCATTGGCCGTCGGCTGATGGACCCATTGGCGGAACTGGTCAAGATCGATCCCAAGTCAATCGGTGTCGGCCAGTACCAGCACGATGTCGACCAGCCAGCGCTCCGGAGCGGGTTGGACGACGTGGTCGGGAGTTGTGTCAACTCGGTCGGTGTGGAAGTCAACACCGCCAGCAAAGAACTTCTCACGTATGTCTCCGGGCTGGGTCCGCAACTGGCAAAAAACACCGTTACCTATCGCAACGAAAACGGGCCGTTCAAGTCACGCAAAGCACTCAAGAAAATCCCGCGTCTGGGTCCCAAGGCGTTTGAGCAGGCGGCGGGGTTCCTTCGCATTGCCGACGCTGACAATCCGCTCGACCGAAGCGCTGTCCACCCGGAGAGCTATGCCGTGGTCGAGAACATGGCCGCCGACTCAGGCTGCACAGTGACGCAGTTGATGGAGGACGAGGAACGCCGCAAGAAGATCAAACTGGACAACTACGTCACCGACAAAACCGGCCTGCCGACCCTTCTTGACATCATGGACGAACTCGCCAAACCCGGCCGCGACCCCAGGGCGGAGTATGAGTCGTTCAGTTTCGATGATTCGGTGCACAAGATGGATGATCTCGAAGTCGGCATGACATTGCCGGGTGTGGTCACCAACGTGACGGCGTTTGGTGCATTCGTGGATATCGGGGTGCATCAGGACGGTTTGGTGCACATCAGTGAACTTGCTGACAAGTTTGTCAAAGACCCCAACGAGATTCTAAAAGTCCGCCAGAAAGTGTCAGTGAGTGTTCTCGAAATCGACCTCGACCGCAAACGCATCGCATTGTCAATGCGAAGACAGGGGAAGGATTGATTAGAATCGTAGGTCAGGTTGCGTACCAACCTGACACTTGAAGGGTGGCCGATACCACGGTTGAGCCGCCGATTAAGGAGGTACAATGAAGAAACGATATGTAGCAATAATGTGCGTTCTACTCCTCTTGGCTTTCTGGTACGTTCGGGCAGTTCTTTTAACTTCTACGGAATTGCACCCTCATCTTGATGATGCGTTGCAGGGTGCAGCCGTATTCGCCGCCCTTATCGCAAGCGTAATCGCACTCTCTGCAACAGATCGAAAACGCCTGCGCGCCAAAACTGGCGTAGAGGTATGTGTGGAACCTAGTCAGGAGGTATACCCAAAATCAAAGTTTGTTCCAGAACTTATTGACACGTTCAGGAATCACGAGGACCCTGTGATCTCACGCAGGGTTATCTTCAAGCTGAAGAACAATTCAGGATTCACACTAAATAAACCAATGCTTGCCTTTAGGTTGCCAAAAGACAAAAGGCATCCTGCCAAACTTGATGAAGGGCCTGACGGAAGCTACTACGTACTCACATTCCGTTCGAATCTATTCAACTCTAGAGATGAGTTCAGATCCTTAGAGTTTGAAGACTCTGTCATCCTCTCAAACAGCAACTTACCATACTGGAATGCGGACGACGAGATCAAGATCTGGATCAGGATGGTATTGGGTGAAGATGCTTTTTCGGTAAAGGTGTCGGTAAACAGCGAGAATGCTGAGGGAGTCACCAAAGAAGTACAAGTGAATCCGGCTGCACCAGTTCCCCACCTAACAGGTGGGTCCGTTACGGAATCATAATCCCCCACCCGTTGGGTGGGCTACAAGCCCTCCCGCCCACCATTCCTGCGAAGGTACGGACGCGCCCGCGGCGTGCAAGAACCCAGACGATGTACTGCTCGGCAACAAAAGTGACTGGGCTCCCGCCTCCGGGCCTGTTGAAAAAGTCACTACTTCCAAATGTTCATACTCGAGCGGCGGTGCTGCCAGGTGTCCCTGCCTGGCAGTCGGGGGAATCCGGAGGGTTTATCAACAGGCCCCTCCGCGGGAGTGACATTTGGAAGGGGCTTAACGGAAAATGACGTCACCCTGTCGAAGCATGGTGCGTTGTTTGGCCGCTCCACCCTTCGACCCTTCGGCAGGTTCAGCCTCGGGCAGAATCCTTCAGCGATTCTGCCATTGTTCGCGGCAGAACCACACCAAGGGATTCTGCCCGGAATCTCAGGGTGACAGGTGGGTTAGGGTTGCCACCCGGCCGTTATCTCACAGCCATATCAAGCCGAGACAATTCAGTCAGATTCGCCCAGTGGGAATCCACGTACTCCACGGTGAGTTGTGATTCGCTGTCTATAGGTATAGACCAGAACACGGCTGAGTCACGCAAAGCCAGAGACGCCATTGGCTCCAAACGTCTGACAAGAGCGTGGAACCGAGGAGAAGCAACGAACTCCTGATTCTCAGGCGTTCTGGCCTCAACGAAGTACTGCTGATCAAGTTCAGGGTGACCGGTCTTGTGCTCCCATTCAGTCGAGAGCTTATTTCTCAGCCCGTCGAACCACTTCTCATGTCGCAGTGAGATGAATCCTTTCTGAGGTTGTCTTACAGACAAGTGGAGAAACTCAACATGATCACCGTCGTTCATCAATGATGTAACCGCGTGATGGAAGTACTCGATCGTAACAGACACGCGCACGCCATCGCGCTCCCCAGAGAATGTAGGATACCCATACACGAATTGACGGATACTTTTCTCTTCAAGCTTCACCATCCCAGTATCTGCCAATGACCGCCCCTCCGCCCAATAGCCCTTCAGTTCCTTGATGAGTCTATTGAATTCAGCCTGCCAAATCAGATCGTCTTGCATTTGATCACTCCAAGTATCTTCGACTATGACTCAATGTAGTTACTACTGCAGATCCGATCAACAATTCACAGACCGAAGCTGCTTTTTTCCCCACATATGTTCCCGTGTGCCGGGAGGAATCAGAGAAACACCAACAAAGCTCCCACCCGTTGGGTGGGCTACAAAACCAGATCTGGAAAAGCTCCCAGTAGCCCACCTAACAGGTGGGTTCACAGCGAAATCACAAATCCCCAGCCGCTCAACCTGTTGTGACCCTGCGATTGTTTTTGCCTTGAGTTCTATTTCGCATACCCTATCATAGGTTAGCACAGATGACTGACGGAGGTATATGTGGATATCAAGGGTCGACGAAGTTACGTAACTGACAACACCTATTCCAGCTTCAAGAAGCGCGATATGCTGCTCAGGGATCATCTAGCCGTGGACAGGACCACTCTGTCCAATCAGAACACGTTTTTGGCTTACATACGCACTGCGCTGACGTTGTTCGTGGCCGGAGTCACCTTTATCCGCTTCTTCGGTTCTACAGCCATCGAGATCATCGGGTGGTGTTTCGTCCCAATCGGTGTCTTCACCTTCGTTACCGGCCTGATCAGATACAACCGCCTCAGGATTACTCTGAGAAAGATCGAGAGATCATAGAAAACACCAATCAAGTCACCCTTCGAGCCTTCGGCAGACTCAGGGCAAGCACCGCTCATGGTGACACGCTCATAGGGTTTGGGCGTGGTAATGGTCAACCCCAAAGCGAGTTTAAGGTTGCCACCCGGCCGGTATGTGACCTGCGCCAGTGGCAGGATCACAGGGATCCTGTCTACCCTCTCTACCGAGTGGCGGGTCTGTCCCAGACCCGCCCTTGTATCTTACAATTCAGCTAAACATAATGAACGGATCGGGATGAATCTGTACCCGCCCTCAGGTCCGAGAGCCTGTAACGTAGATTAGATCGC
>QNAF01000032.1 GCA_003641405.1 Candidatus Zixiibacteriota bacterium
AAACAGGGCGCAATCGACATTCTTCAGTAACTTAACAGTCCGATCCGGCAACGGGTTAGCTTCTGATTTCCAGAACTCCCAGCCGATATCGCCGTGTATGTACTCGGCGTCGAGTCCGATCTTATCCAGAACGATTTTCGCCGCTTCCATGACATCATTGCCGACACCATCTCCGGGGAGCCACGCGATCTTATACTTGGCCATTGACTTACTCTCCTACTTTCTATGAATGCAAATGAATATGATTACAGACTAACTGTCAGATTGAACAGATGAGATGTTCCCAGCGCACCCGAGTATGGCACAAATGCGTACTCGACGGTGAAATTGCGTTGAACAAATGAGGCCCCGGCCGTGAAGCTCTTGGTGTCGTAGTTGGCCATGTACCCGGAACGAAGTGCAAAATACTCATGCAACCAGGCTTCGGCTCCCAGATGCAAATGAAACTCGTCATCCAGTACGACAATATCCGCAGCACCGAGATAACGATTATACGTATATGATCCTCCCACTCTGTACGTCACCGGTAAGGCGATCTTAGCAGACTCAACACCGTCTACCGAACTAATCGTAAAATCGGAACCCAGGTTAGCAACCGACGCACCAACATTAACATCCGAGTTGACTTCATACAGCAAACCCAGGTCTGCGTTGAATGTCGAGCCCTGGTAAATATCGATTTTCTCGGCAAACCAGCCGAATGCAACGCCGGCTATAAGCTGATCGGTAACCTGGTAGGCGAACCCGGCTTTGAATGAAACATCGTGCAAATTGAACATGTAGTCCGGCTCAGAGGACGCGGTAATTCCCCTGTGCTCAAGATTATCGTCGGCGGCATAACGAATACCGCCGTGCAACCATGAGCGCCCCGTCAAATTGGTTGCAAAATAGCCGGTTTCTATCCTGATATTGCTCCAGTACGCCAAATGGCTGAGCGAAACAGTGAATTTACTTGTCCGGGCTGCCGCTGCCGGGTTGTACGGCGATGAATTGGGACCATCCAGGATCGAAACAAAGGCTCCTCCCATACCGGTCGGCCTGGCTCCAACTTCGACTTTCATCAATGCCAGTCCGTCCTGCGCCGACACCGAAACGGCCATCAGCACCAACATAACAATCATTGCTTGTATTGATCTGCGTAACATGTGTCACCTGGTCTAATGCAAAAGGTCAAATGAGAATATGTGCTCGGATCCTTCATCGGCCTTGTCGGTCGTAAAGGCATAGTTTATGGCCAACAGGTGCTTGCCGATTTTGAAGAGATAGCCTGTACCGGCTGTCATTCGACCATCTGAAAAACCAGCCCGCAGGGCAAACTCCGGACGCAGAAAATACTCCGCGCCAGCGTGAAACTCGGGAGTCTGTTCCAGGTTCTTAAGGAGATCACTGGCCAGAAGAAGTTTCCTCTCAAGAAAACGAGCGGAGACACCAATCCCTATCTCCAACGGCACCTTATCCTCAATTTCCCTGTCGAGATTCCGATTGGCTGTGTGCTCACTATTGTAGTCACCGTTGTGCCACTTGTATCTTTTTGAGATGTTCTTCATCGTCAAACCAATCTTGATATCCCGCACCGGCATCTGATCTCGCTTGCTTCGATCAACAAGTTGATCCACATAAAGGATAGCCCCAAAGTCGAATCCTACGGAGAAAGCCGTCATATCAGCCATTGCTGAGTGCAGGTAACAAATATTCGTGCCCAGCGCCAGGTATCGTTCAAACCGCTTGGCAAAGACAATTGCAAACTGGTGATTGGCCTGGTTGATATCCCACCCCAATGGGTAGCCATCGCTATCTCGCGCCTCGACCGACCCCGATCCGGCATATAGCCAGTGAACTCCCAGCGCAGACTGTCCCTGAATCGGGAAAGCTATTGTCGCGTATCCAAGAACCCTGTCAAGCTGCATAACTCGATAGGATGTACCAAACAGCGGCCTTTGAAGGTTGGCCAGCCCGGCAGGGTTAAACAGTGGCGCGGCACCGTCATCCGACACAGCCAGGTAAGCACCGCCCATAGCGGTCGGCCTGGCACCGGCAGGAACCTGGAGAAACGCTCCGGCGTAACCACCGTCAGCCTCAGCAGCATGTACCGACAGACAGCCGGCTGCTATTAGAAAAAGTGTGACCAGAACAATCTTTCGCATCGTTCACTCCTCTACGGAATCACAGCCAGCTTACCCCAACGGGTCTCGCCTGATTCATATTCAACTTTGAAGTAGTAGACACCAACCGCAACCTCATCCCCCCGCCCGTTACGACCGTCCCAACTTATCCCCTGGTGCGATCCATCGGGATATGCCCCCGCAGCATGGTAGATATTGTCGATCGGACGAGCTACCAGTTTCATGGCGAAATCGTATATCTCAAGCGTCACGTATCCCGCCTGCTCCACAACGAAATGGAAATCCAAATGCTGGCCCTGACCCGGCCTGAAAGGTACCGGAAAAGCGTACACTTCGTCGGCGGCGGTACCGAGATCAGATCGGGCGAACAGTTGTTGCACACCGAGACTGTCCAGCTTGATCCTGACGGTCCCGTCATCAGTGCCCACCCAGAGAAACGAGTCAACAACAGCAACGCCGATGACGGCGGTTTCGGGGTCAACCATTGCTTCGCCGCTTGCAGAATCATACAGCGGAATCGTCTGCCATTCGCTAACCAGCGTGTCGGCATCGCGCTCACCGTTATGGAGCAACAACCCCCAATTGGTAGCGGCAAAAACGGAATTTCCGACAAACGCGAAGTTCCAGGCGTACACATCGGGAAGGACATTCTGCCAGACCAGCGTAGTGCCAATCGTATCTCCGAGAGTGTCGGTGACAGGTCTATATTCGGCCACGGAAAGACCCGTGCCACCATACTCGCCAGGACGGCACGATGCCCAAACGAGAGCAGGTTCTCCGGGGTCCTGATACTGAATACCCAGGGCAGGGATAAAATCACCAGCAAGGCCGCGGTTGCTGCCAAAATAGTTATATCGTATCCCGAGGTCTTCCTGGAGTGTGTCAGTAAGACCACGTACAATATTGAAAGTTCTGCCAGCGTCGTGCGATATCGCCACCCCGTCGTGCGAGCCGAATACAATCGTGTCGCCACGAACTTCTACGGTCGTAACGGTATCTCCATCCAGCGAAGCTATCACAAGGGTGTCCTGATACTGGTTTGCATGAAATGTGCGATCCGGATTATACCCGAAAGTTGTGAACCGAATCCCTTCGTGCCCCACTACGAAAGCGGTATCACCATAGAAGTTCACATCGTAAGTGACCGTCTGAACCTGGAAGTGTGCCGTATCGAAATACGTTCCCGTGGAATCCGTGACCCAGCGTGCCCGGCCAACTATCGGAGACCCACCTTCGCCAAGGGGATGATGAACGGTCCAGATAGCAACTGAATCAACCTGGCCAAGCGTATCAACGAGATACTGAGGCTTTACACGGGTTATCCGAGAAGAACTGTAGTTGAGATCCTCGGGGTAGTATTGGTGAAACGTCGAAAGCGTATCGCCGAGAGAATCAAGTCGAAGTTCGACATACCCTGAGTCTGTCCCCAGCAATAGCGTATCACCCATCGCCCAAACTGCGTTCACGGCGTTAATGGCTGCGCTGGAATCATCCGTACGAACCATGACTCGTGTCAAGTCGCTCTGAGCTGTGTCCAGAGATACGTACAGGCCAGCCTCACGACCGGCGATATACAGACGGTCTCTCAGCACTGCAAAATCCGCAACCGAACCTTCGCTGGTGAATTCATGCAGCGGCGTGAAGCTCTCCCCCTGATCGGTGGAGACAACCAGATCGGCCACATCAGTCACAGTGTCGATAGTGCCAACCAGCAGATACTCACCAATATTTGTAAGAGCAGTGACTTCCTGACCACCCAGACCATTCATATCAAACTTCGTTGAGAACGGCCTGCCGGCAAGAGTACCGATTGACAGCCCACGATCCCCACCAACAAACAGTGTGCTCGGCACATCGCCGGAGCAGGTATCACAGAAGGCAACACGATTGACCCAGTGAAGATAAGGGTTCCCCTTCTGGCTGGGAGGCACAAAAACGAACTGTTTGACACCCCCGGCCGTGCCCGCCCACAGAAACAGGGAATCGCCATGCGAGGTATCAACAGCACAGGAGAAATACCGATTGTGGAATGATGGAGTTACCGGAGAGTTGAATTCAACCGAGTCCCCCTGCGTGCGGAAAATACGACGCCAGTTCTGGCCACCATCTTGTGAAGCCAGCAGTCCACCGGCAAAAGCCGTAAAGAACAGCCAATCCACATCGTCGCCGGAGGAACGACAATCCAGGAATCCTTCGTCATAATGACCGTCTATGTCATAGATAGTCCGGTCGCCACCCCAGACATACTTGATATCAAGTCCGTCAGGACCGAAATTGATCCGGGTCCAGGTGGCGCCGTTGTCGTCCGAGTACTCAAGCCCATCCGAAAGCGATGTCAGGCTCCCGGAGATCATTTCCTCATGCGTACCGGCCACCCAGAGGGTGTCACCAGTGGAATAGATGGCCGACAGGTTCTCAGAGTATAAACCGTTGTTAACACTGCACTCATACCAGCTAAGCCCGGCGTCAAAAGAGTAATTCAACCCCCGACCTGTTACCAGCCAGACGCCGGTTGAGTCCTTGCCATGCGCAATGACGTCAATGGCCGTGTTTGATGTTATCCCCGACGGAGAGTCAGCCTGCAACTCGAATGTCTCAGCCACTTCTGCGGCTGCAACGCCGGGTAACAGACATACAATCAGGAGCAATCTGGACCAGGTTCTCACTACTCACTCCATTCAAAAAAGCCCATTATCTCGGTGCCGTAACATACCGTTCACTGAGCAGGGTCAATACTATGCTTCTTGTTTAACTTCCATTTCCAAAAGCCGCTCAACGGCCGGTTCGGAGTTCCTCACTGCCAAAGAACATAATAAACCGGTAGCGGCAAGGCAACGTTTTTGGCGCTCATCCGAACCGGCCTCGCTCTTTCAACTCTTTGACCGACCGAGAGTTCCATCTTAGCAGCCCCATCGGACCGAAAACCGCAAAGCTCCAATTATAGATTTGACACTTTCGAACCTCAGCCATATATAGGTGTACCATATCCTATAAGCATGGATTGAAGTTAATGACGAAAACCAGACTCATTTGTGGATTCCCTGTCGCCCTGGCCCTGCTGATTCTGTTAGTGCTGGGTTGCGACGAACTCATTACCGAAGTCAACGAGTACACGATAGCCGGGCACCCCACTGCCGATTTCACGGTCAGCCCCAGCTCCGGATGCATACCCCTCACCGTAGAGTTCACCGACGCCTCCATCGGCCCGATCGTTAAGTGGGAGTGGGAATTTGGAGACGGAGAAACAACCATACTCGACACAACTAACTTCAGCAGCATCACCCATATTTATGAGAATGCTGGGTCTTACACTGTCAAACTGACCGTCTCCGACGCCATAGATGGCAGCGACGCAGAGGTCAAGAAACGCTGTGTTATCGCCGGTCATTCAATCGACACCTTCTCGTTCACACCGGATTCCGTCTGCCCTGGCGTGGAAATAGCTTTTACTCCTCTGAACTATGGCGGCATTTCAACGTGGAGTTGGAATTTCGGCGGCGACGGCACATCCACCGACTCAACCCCGACACACGAATTCAGCGCATCCGGTGATTACGTGGTCACACTGACCGCAACAGGAGACTGTGGCGAGGCTATCCTGACCAACACCGTTCATATCCTGCCGTGCGCGGAGACCGCCATCTGGGCTGATGTTCACGAGGGTTGCGTCCCGTTTAATGTCCAGTTCAACGATAGCTCGATTGTTCCTGACACCGGTGAGGTCATTGACTCCTGGGACTGGAGTTTTGGTGATGGCGGAACATCGACTGCGCAGGACCCCAAATACACCTATACTGACGCCGGCACCCACGTTGTCACACTTACAACTACTATACAGGGAGGCGGAACAACTTCGGCTACTGACACCATAATCGCCCACGGAGTGTTGCAAGCTGACTTCACCGGCAGCCCGACCGAGGATTGCTACTCACCCTCCAGACAGTTCCTGGTCAAGTTCAACAGTACGTCGACAGGCACGATCGACAGCCTTGAGTGGGACTTCGGCGATGGAACTGTTGCATACAATGACACCAGCCCCATTCATGCCTATACGGACCCTGACGCGTACACTGTGACACTCACAGCATGGGGCTGCGAAGAGGCAGAATCCGTAATGCCGAAGACTGATTTCGTGATTCTGTGGGACACTTTGGATACGGCTCTGATTTATATCAGTAACTTGCCTGCTGTCGATACCGGTTACGTTGATGTTTCCTATACCTTTACAGACACTTCTGGGGGGATGATCGACAACTGGTTTTGGACTTTTGATGAGGCGAGCGACACGAGTATTCAAAGCACTGCTACACATACGTTCACTGACACCGGATTGTACTCAATACGTCTAACCATCAGCAATATGTGTGATTCGGCAAGTACTGCAAAGCCTCTCCAGATTGTACCGGTCCCTCCAACAAAGTAGCACATCAGGACAAATCAAAACGCCCGCCGACTTAGGTCAGCGGGCGTTATTTATTTCTGTTTGATATGTATAGAATCAGCCTAGTTCGGCTTTGAACTTCTTAGTCAGAGCGGGAACAACCTCAAAGAGGTCGCCGACTATCCCATAGCTGGCAACGTTGAAAATGGGGGCGTCTTTATCCTTGTTGATAGCCACAATGTACTGTGATGAGCGCATCCCCACCAGGTGCTGAATGGCCCCGGAGATTCCGACCGCTATATAGAGTTTGGGGTTGACCGTCCGCCCTGTCTGGCCGACCTGGGTCGAGTACGCTATCCAGTCGGCATCAACAACGGCGCGGGAAGAACCGACAGCAGCACCAAGCGAGTCCGCAAGGTCCTTAACGAGTTGAACGTGCTCTGCTCCTCGGATTCCACGTCCGGCAGAAACAATGATGTCAGCCTCAGCCAGATTGACCTCCCCTGTTCCACCACCGGCACTTTCCGTCACAGTCACACGAGACTCAAAACAGCTATCTGCAACCGTCTCAGAAACCACTTCCCCGTCTCCCTCTGTTGATTCAGGGAAAATCTTTGGCCTGACAGTAACAAAATACGGCTTGTCGGCGGCTTTCGAACCTACTTTGGCGATGACCGAACCACCGTAACAGGGTCTGGTCATTACCAGTCTGTCTCCTTCGACAGCTATACCGGTAACTTCCGAAGTCATGGTTCCACCTATAAGACCGGCCAACCGTCCGAAAAGCGCCCGACCGTAGAATGTTGCGGGGCCAAGGACCAGGCCTGGAGAGTGTTTGCCAATCAGCTCTGCTATAACCTTGGCATAGATTTCTTCGTTGAAGAAGCCCAAAGCAGGGTTGGAAACGGCCAGTACCTTACCAGCACCGCGCGAAACCAGGTCAGCCGCGGGCTTGTCAGCATCAGTAGCAAGAACCGCTGTGATAATGTCGTCCCCAAGCGATCTGGCAGCAGATATCAGTTCGTAAGTAGCCGAAATCGGTTGATTGTCTTTTGAAAGCGCAACTACGAGTGTTTTCATCAGGTAACCTCTCTATTCCTCAGCAACATGGTGACGAATATAGGCGTGTATTATCCGGCAGGCAAGGCATATCTGCCAATGTAGCGGTGGTACCTCAACAATCAGTTTTCTGCACGGAAGACCCTGCAAGAGCTTGGTTTAAGTTTCTTACGCTGCTGCCGACAATATAGGAAGAATATGGCCGTCAGTCTGTCTGGACGATACCAGATAGGGAACATCCGGCTTTCGCCAGACGGTCGTGTATAGAGTACTGCCAGTTGAAGAGAAGCCGAAAGGGTTCGAGTATGGCTGAAATAGTAGTCAAGTTCGACGACAAGGTGATCGAGCGAATCGTCACCGAAAAGAAGCGCATCAGTATCGGGCGCACTAATGACAACGACATTGTCCTTGAGAATCGAGCGATTTCGCGCAAGCACGCGTTGATCGAGTTCAACGACAAGGCAGCAGTGATAATCGACAACGAATCACTCAACGGAACTTTCGTCAACAACCGTAAAATCACCGAAGAAGTACTGCGCAATGACGACATTGTGACTATTGGCAAGTACTCGTTGATCTATCATTCTGAAATCGAATCGACTGGTGAGAGTATGGCCCACATGGATGGAACCATGGTTCTCAACACCAAGAAGCAGAAAGATTTAATTGAAAACGATCGCCTGGAACGCAAGATTGTAGCCGAGTACGGTGGATCGGTCCTTCTCGGTGAGGAGAACGCTGAGTTCGCTGAATACAAACTTGACCGAGAAGTAACCACTATCGGCAAGGCAAAGTTCGTGCATATCAAGGCGAAAGGATTCCTGCTGGCGGGGATACAGGCCAAGATTGCCAAAGAGGGCGAAGCGTACTCCTTTGTGAACCTCGGCAAAACCGGGAAAACTAAGGTAAACGGCGAACCAATCACCCGTTGCATGCTCAAGAACGGTGACCTGATTACGGTTGGTAAAACAACTTTCAAGTTTATTGAAGGTCAGAACGCGTGAAGATTGCCCTTATTTCAGACATTCATGCCAATCTGGAAGCGTTGGAAGCAGTGCTATCGGATATTGCCAAACAATCCGTAGATAATATCCACTGCCTCGGTGATGTTATCGGCTACGGTTGTGATCCCGTCGAGTGTCTCAAACTGGTCGATGAACATTGCGATGTGAAGTTGATGGGAAACCACGAGTTTGCTGCTCTCGGCCTGCTCGGCATGAATGATCTTAACCAGTTTGCGCGGCAGTCGATGGACTGGACAAAGAAACAACTCACGGATCATGAGTTTGCGTTAATTGCTGATTTTGAGATCGACGCTGTCCGTGAAGGCTGTTACCTGGTGCACTCTTCGCCGTTCGAACCGGATCGCTGGCACTATATTCTGCGAGAAGATGAAGCTGCACAGGGTTTTTCCTCTCTGAAACAACAGATAGGGTTCTTCGGGCATAGTCACCTCCCAATGATTTTCAGTCAATCGTCTGAAGGGACCATCAGGGTAAAATCCGGGCATGATTTCGACCCGGATGAAGAAACCCGCTACCTGATAAACGTCGGTTCAGTAGGTCAACCACGCGACAATGATCCGCAGTCCAGCTACGTTGTGTTTGACACTGCTGCCGTGAGCGTGGCTTTCCGTCGAGTAGAATACGATTATAAAACCACACAGGCCAAGATGACCAGAGCAGAAATGCCCGCTGTGCTGATAGAACGTATTGAGATCGGACGATAGTAAGGATCAGAACATGAATAAGTACTCTCCGTACATTCTGTATCTACTCATTTCTCTTCTGGTTGTAGTTCTCTTTGTAAATGACTTCGGCCCTGTTGCCGGGATGCAAAGATCGCTGGATGACTTCATGTGCGGATTCACTGCCTCCGATGATACCAGACCAAATATCGCACTGATCAGGATAAATAGCAGCGCTGAGGACACCTACGGAAAGTGGCCCTGGAATCGGGACTTGATCGCTGATCTAACGGCTGCTGTGGCCTCTGGAGAACCTGGAGCAATTGTTCTTAACATGGAGCTCTACGAAGATGCTCACCAGGATTCTTCCGGATACACTGACATTCTGGCTGAACAACTTACCTGGATCGACCAGGCAGTATTGCCCTACGATATCGCCTTGGCCACCTTCCGGGGTGACCGGACCGACAACCCAGAGTACCTTTTCAACAACTCCATCGCTATTGAGAATCCACTCGGTGAGATGGGCGAGCGATCCAGTTTATTGGCTCGCAAAGTATTCCTGCCGGCAGAGAAGCTTCTCAGCAGCTATCCATATCTTGGATTCGAATACCGCAGCCCCGACAACGACCGCATTCTCCGACACCAGCCGATAGTAATGAACTACGAAGGATACTACTATCCTTCAACTTCGCTGATAACGGCCGCCGCATATTTCAAGACCCCGATAAGTGAAATCAAAGTTGTTGAAGGCAAAGAGGTTCGACTCGGTTCGATAGCGACAATCCCTATCAATAACAAGGGTGAATTCTTCATCAGTTTTTCCAAGGGCTCGCCGTTTGAGATGTATAGTGCAGCAGAAGTGCTTGCTGAGGGATTCAATTTCGACGTTCTGCGGGGCAAAGTCGTTATTATCGGTCCATCCGATGATCATTCAGATCAATACTTCCGAACGGCTGTCAACGACCGCATCTCGGCAACAATCGTTAAGGCAACTGTCATAGAGAATATCATCAACGGTAATTTCCTGACAATGAGAAATGATCTGGCCAACCTGAGTTTGCTGGTGCTGTTGCTGTTCGGTGGCATCTGTGCATTCGTTCTGCCGCGTGTAAGTCTAACTTACCGCATGATCATCCTGGCAGGTTGCCTGATCCTTTTGGCTAACGCCAACTACCTGCTGTTTTCATCGTATCACATGGTTGTCCCGACGCTCTTTGTGGCGCTTCAGTTAGTTCTGTTCATGGCAGCCTCTCCTTTGCTCGATTGGAAGCTACTGACAGGTAAGGAATCTGAAGATTCATCCAAAGCCGATCACAAACCCGCTCTTTCGTCAAGGAAACACCGCTCCCGACCTATTGAAGTGCCGGTGCGCGAGATCAAAGGCTCGCCCGCTGATCCGAACAATCTTAAAACCAAGGCTATCGGCTCTGGTGGTCATCTTACCGAGAAACCCAAAGAATCTGGTGCGGTGGACTACCAGCAGATAGATCTCAGCGACGACGATACAATTCTTGGCCAGGGCGCGGCACCGGCAAATGACAGTGATACAGATTCACCTCCAGTCCATAACGAAAGTTCCCACGACAGTGAGTCGGGATCGATCGAGTCAATACAGAACGTTCTCTCTGAAGGAACCGAGGAACCTGAAAATTCGTCAGCATCGATAGAACAAGATGACAGCCAGGGCATTCTAAAAAGCGGTTCCGACATCAGCAATCTTGGGCGCTACCAGGTAAGCGGCATTCTCGGTAAGGGCGCCATGGGAACCGTCTACAAGGGTGTTGACCCGGCCATCAACAGACCCGTGGCACTCAAAACAATACGCCTTGACTTCGTTAGCGATCCCGAAGAACTCGCCGAGTTGAAAGAGCGCCTGCACCGTGAAGCCCAGGCGGCCGGAAAGCTATCACATCCGAATATCGTCACCATATACGACGTCGGTTCGGAGGGGAGCCTTCAGTATATCGCAATGGAGTATCTTGAAGGCAGAACGCTTGAAGCCCTCATCAAGAAGAAGGTGCGCTTCAACTACCGCATCATAGCACAGATCATCTCCCAAATGTGCGCTGCTCTGGAGTACGCTCACGAACGCGGCATCGTTCACCGTGATATAAAACCAGCCAATATCATGGTGCTGAACGACTACAGAATCAAGGTTATGGACTACGGCATCGCCCGCATCGATTCTACTTCCATGACCAAGACCGGAATCGCTATGGGCACTCCTAACTATATCTCACCGGAGCAACTCAAAGGTCAGGAGATCGATAGGCGTGCCGATTTGTTCTCACTCGGTGTTGTCATGTATGAGATGCTGCTGGGACGACGACCGTTCAAAGGTGAGAATATCACGTCGCTGATGTACGCCATCATGAATCGCGAACCAGAACAACCGTCCAGTGTTAATCCGCAAGTACCACTATTATTCGACCACATCATTGGAAAAGCACTCAAGAAGAACCCTGCTGAACGCTACCAGAAAGCATCCGATATAGCTAATGATCTGCAGGATTTCGTGGAATCATTCGCACGCTGATCGTAATTGAATAGAAGCCACAAGAGCCGCTGCATTGAATATGCAGCGGCTCTCTTTATCTCGGAGGCACAAATCAGTAAAGTAATCGAACTTGATTCACTTTTCTGAATCAGAACCGTTTTCAGAACCCAGAACTTCCTCAGCCAAAGACAGCGCTACGCCGGAAAGCATCACTTCCACACCCAATGTAGTAAAATCGGACGAGATCAATGAGCGATCCAAACCCGCATAGAGCGAACAGGATGCCCCCCGCTCAACGACAAGCCCGGACAACCGCCTGGAAGTTTCGGTAACAAACGTTACCTCTCCGAGTTCTTCGGAGACAACGTAACCGGTACAGTTGTGTAATTGAAGATGACTGTTGCCGGTATAGACAACCACCAGACGACCACGGGATCTGCCCAACTCTGTCTCAGGGTATAGCTCCAGCACAAGGATTCGTTTTTCCTCGTTGTTGGTGATCTTTAGCCGATAGTGATCTTTCTCGAAGACTGTTTTCTCGGCACCCAGAACACTTCCGATCTGTTCGATGTCTTCTTTGGTAAAACCGTTACTCATTGTTTGCGCATCCGCTTACTTTTTGTCAGACTCGCCAGTCTTTGGGGGCTGTTGCGAGTTGGTTGAGGATGGTTTATCTGCGTCAAGCGAACCCTTGATTTCGTCAGAAGTATCCTTCACTGACTTCTTGAATTCGCTTATTCCCTTCCCAAGTCCCCGCGCAATCTCAGGAAGGCGCTTGGCACCAAACAGCAGCAGAACGCCCAGAAATATCAGCAGTAGTTCTCCAGGTCCCAAACCGAACATATCACTTACCTCTCGAAGTCATAACCTTCTACAAATACCACCAGCGGAAATATATGATTACCAATAGAACAAACAAGACCGACATAAAGGTGATTTTGAACTTCAACCCAATCGTGAACGAGATAGCGTAGAAATCGAGCTGGGCCGGGCTGAACCCTACCTGTATCGATTTGGTAAAGACCGTCTTCGCCGCTCCTGCAGGCAGAAACGTCCCAATAATATCTCCCACCAGCCCGCCAAGCACAGCCGCCAGGATCAGAGCCGTGATCAGAAATGTTACTTCTCGTCGTTTCAACGGTTCCTCACCATACTCGTTGTGTTACAGGCGCTACGGATCGACTCCAAAATCTTCAAACCATCCGTCGAACCGAGTATTTTCTCTACTGCTCGTTCAGGGTGGGGCATCATCCCCAGCACGTTGCCTTCCACGTTCATGATACCAGCGATATTGTCGCATGAGCCGTTTGGATTCGATTCCGCTGTGACTTCGCCGTCACAACTAACATAGCGAAATACTATTTGCCCTGAATCCTGTAGTTGCCTGATATCGCCGTCAAAACTGTAATAGTTGCCTTCACCGTGGGCAATGGGAATCTGCAGAACTTCGCCTTGTTTGCAGGATCTCGTGAAGGGTGTCTTCTCATCCTCGACTCGAAGGTACACTTGCTTGCAACTGAAACGAAGGTGTGAATTACGAATGAGCGCTCCAGGTAATAAGCCAACTTCCGTAAGTACCTGGAAGCCATTGCAGATGCCAATGACCAGACCGCCGGAGCGGGCAAACCGGACAACTTCCTGCATAATTGGTGAAAACCGAGCGATAGCTCCGGCTCTAAGGTAATCCCCGTAGGAAAAACCTCCGGGAAGAATCACGGCGTCGCACCCGGCCAAATCTGATGATTTATGCCACAGAAACTCGACTTCCTCACCAAGGATGTGCCTTACCGAAGCGTAAGTATCGTAATCACAGTTTGATCCGGGAAATGTGACGACACCGAATTTCACGAATTCAACTCCACCTTGTAGCTCTCGATAACCGGGTTTGCCAGAAGCCTGGAACAGACTTCGTCTATCCGCTGCTCAACATCCGCTGCGTCAGCGTTGACCTCAAGTTCGAAAAACCGACCGGAACGCACTGACAGGAAATCATTGTATCCCATCTGGCCCAGCGCTTTCTGAATCGTAACCCCTTGCGGGTCCAAAACCCCGTCCTTAAGTCGAACGTAGACTGTTGCTTTCCTATTCTCGGCCATTGCCTGCCTTTCTGTCTTCCTTTCGCCGTTGTTGCGGCCTTCCGGTCACCTTGCCGACCCCAAGGTAGAGGAGTCTATAGGCCTCCCGCACCAACCCAAATAATATATAGGACGCTACCAGTGGAAACAACAGAAGACTCCGATCGATGAGAACAGCTATGGCAGCAAAGATCAGAGCCGCAAGTTTGATTCTATCCCATCGGGTCGAGAAGCGATCGGGCAGCATATCATACTGGACTTGAGATACCATGAGAAAGGCAAAGCCGATTATCATAGTCACCAACACTTCGTCGTTTTGCAGTTCACCCCACAGGCGATAGCTGAAAATCACGTAAGAGACAAGACCGAAAGCTGCCACCGGCACCGGCATACCGAGGAAGTCTTTCTTCTCATCGGTATCTGCCAGCAAATTG
>QNAF01000033.1 GCA_003641405.1 Candidatus Zixiibacteriota bacterium
CCTGGTGATGTCCGGCGGTACGCCTGCAGATGATGGCTGGCCGAACGTTGCCAACCCGGAACCCGCTTTTACCAGCAAGTGGTCGCTGTGGCCGTGATAGCAACCTTCGAATTTCAGGATAAAGTCACGCTCGGTGAATCCGCGCGCCAGGCGAATGGCGGACATGACAGCCTCGGTCCCGGACGATACAAACCGCACGCTCTCGACTGGTTCACAGTGATCCACAATGAACCTGGCGAGTTCGTATTCAAGCTCCGTTGTGGCTCCGAATGTCAAACCATGCTCTATCTGGGCTTTGACGGCATCAACAACATCAGGGTCGGCGTGGCCGAGGATCAGTGGTCCCCAGGAACAGCAGAAATCAAGATACCGGTTGCCATCCACATCATAGAGATAAGCTCCTTCGCCGCGCTTTATGAACGGAGGGGTGCCACCTACCGATTTGAAAGCCCGCACGGGCGAGTTTACACCGCCGGGGATGACACTTTCTGCCAGATGAAGCAGTTCGCGGGATCGTTTTGTATTACGCCTGGTGCCAGCCATTTTTCAGAATATCCCTCAGGTGGTACGTGAGAATGATCGTTGCCCCGGCACGCGTGATAGCCGTAAGGTTTTCCATGATCAGCGCTCCTTCTTCAGCCAGTCCGGTTTGGGTCATCAGTTTGACTGCCGCATACTCGCCGGAAACATTGTAAGCCGCCACCGGAATACTTGTATTGCGCTTGAAATCGGAAATTATATCGAGATACGTCAGGGCCGGTTTGACCATGACAATGTCGGCTCCCTCTAACTCGTCGAGCGACAGTTCATGCACAGCTTCTGTACAGTTGCGGAAGTCCATCTGGTAGCCTTTGCGATCCCCCTCGCCGGGAGTAGAACAGGCAGCTTCGCGAAACGGGCCGTAGTATGACGAAGCATACTTCGCGGTGTAAGCCATGATAATTGTATCGGTGTATCCTTCCGCCTCAAGCGTCTTGCGGATTGCGCCGATCCTGCCGTCCATCATGTCCGATGGTCCGAGGCAGTCGCAACCGGCTTTCGCCAGGGCAAGACTCATTTTGCACAGGATGTCAACCGACTTATCGTTATCAACCACTCCATCGACCATAATGCCACAGTGACCGGTGTCAGTGTACGCACACAGGCAGACATCGGCACAGACATGCGCGTCATCGCCAAACTTGTCTTCCAGTTTGCGCACTGCCCGGATCACCGGGTTGTCATCATCCCACGCCGTGGCAGCCATGGGGTCTCTGCGGTCGGTAACGCCAAAGAGCATGACTTTTGAGATGCCCAATTTGCGGTCGTTCCCAATCGATTCAACCAGCGAATCCACCGATTCACGATGTATGCCGGGCATGGTGTTGATCTCGTCTCGAACACCGGTACCGTCGCATACAAAGTAGGGCTGGATGAGTCCGTCGAGGTGGACGTGGTGTTCGGCCACAAGGTCACGGATGAGTTGATTGCGCCGCAGTCGCCGCGGGCGATGAGATATGGTCATCGTGAAAACTCCAGCAAGTTGGTGACAATAGTAAGGTGCATCATGGGGTTCCTTCGGTCAGTTTCCGGTATGCTTCGTCAATTACACGGTTCACGTACGTCCCCGTTACTTCTGTTACTCTAAGATCGGACCAGTTGTCGTCGTCTTTTTGTCCAAGCACAGCATTCAAACGAAACTGCTTTCCTGATATCTGAGTTGACACTCCTAAGGGAAGCGAACACCCTGAGTCAAATCGTGCGAGCAAACCCCGCTCCAATGACGCTTCGAGTGCTGTGTCCGGCTCCTCTAATTTGGAGATAATCGTCTCTACTTCGGGATCATTAGAGCGTATCTGTATGCCAAGTATTCCCTGCCCCGGGGCTGGGAGAAACTCGTCTGTATTCAGATAAACGGTCTTGAGATCAGATATATCAAGCTTGAGACGCTCGACTCCGGCCACTGCAATAATGATGGCGTCGTAGTCTCCGGAGCGCAGCTTGCGAAGTCTGGTCGGAACATTTCCGCGCAGATCCTCAATAACGAGTGTCGGGTTGTGGTGTGCGATCTGACACTTGCGACGTGCTGAACTTGTACCGATCGTTCCCCCCGATTTGATTGGCAGGATTCCAACGCCGTTGTGCGCATCCTTGTTTATCAACAGCAGTTCCCTGCGGTCGGCGCGGTAGCCAACAGCGCCGAGTTTCAGCCCTTCAGGTTGGGTGGTCATCAAATCTTTTAGAGAGTGTACCGCCAGATCTATCTGTCCGGCCAGCAGCGCATCCTCAATCTCCTTTGTGAAGAACCCCTTGCCTTCCATTTTGTCGAATGCGAGCTGGTCGAGCTTATCACCCCTGGTCTTGATAACTGTAATCTCAGTGTCACAGCTATGCTTGTCACGCAGGACGCTGCGGATAAGTTCGGCCTGATACAGGGCAAGTTCTGAGCCGCGTGATCCAATAATCAGTTTTCGTAACATCCGGGCATTCATAGTCAATCAGGTGAACAGGTCACTTTCGGAAGCTAAGATACGCCTGGCGAATTGGCAATAGGCTTTCGACCGAGCTTCGTACATCGTTGGTCTCAATCTTGATCCTTGTTGTCACTGCCGATCATAGAAAAGGAGCCGGGCGGTGACTTGCACTTGCCCGACTCCATACTCTGTCAAAGCTGATCGATAGACGCGAATCGAATTGCCAAGAGTAACAGAACTCCGTTGTTATTCCTTTTCCTCAGAGGTCTTGGGGAGTTTCCGTTTCATCTTTAGCTCCCTTTCTTTGTCAGCCAGGACGTTGCTCCTGACAGTCATGGTTTTCTCGCCAAAGAGGGCGAATCGGAGCCACGTGTAGCCAAAATTCAACAGTTCAATTTCGTCATCCTTGATCTTCTTTTTGGTGTCGTCGTCTACTTCGAACCTATCGAAAAACGTGCTTTCAAATACAAATTCACGGAACTTGTCAATATTATAGCACACCAGAAAGAACATCTCAACTTTCTGGGGGGTCAGGTTTTTGGCGTCTTCGAAGAATGGATGAAGCGTGATATTCTTGAACTGCTCTCCCATTTCGTTGTACTCGGTGATTCCCTGATCCTGAAGCCACTCACTGACCTTCTGAGTTTTCTGCTCACTGAACCCCTTGCAAACGGCCTCCTTTAGAAGGAAGAAGAACTCGTCGGGCAATGAGTCATCATCCTCTTTCGAAGACCCCATACCAAGCGGGTACATCCGACAGGCCCAAGGGCGATCCTCGTACACCTGGCAGCCATCTTTACCTACGAAGGGACAGACCTTGTCGTCATCGTCGCTCATCTGCAACAGGATAATCGGGTATGTCAGATTCTTGTCAAATGGCAAGAGTGTGTACTTGTCCAGGAGTTCCTGGGAAGAAATGCCAAGTCGGTTTTTCAGCCTTATTACGTCGTAAGGAGTGAGAAAGATATTAACATCGGAGCAGCAGTTGTTAAAGCAACTAACCCCCGGATGACAGGCGAAGGTGAACGAGTCATCCCTCGTCATTTTGGGGTAGTCCTTCAGGATTTCTTCTTTGAATCTGTCAATTTCTCGCATTCTTAACCCTCTCAGTCAATTATCCGACCCCGATGTGCATTAGACGACCACACTGGCAGCGGTCCTGATTCATCCAGATGTGGATCGTACCGGTGGCGATATGAGGCTTTCTGGCTGTAGTTCTGTTCCATGTGTTGCCAACCGTTGACATAGTAAGGGCAGTCGTCATTGAAGCAGACAAAATGGTACAGGCGGTCCCAACTGGAGTCTTCCGGAGGCATCCACTTCTTCATCTCGATCCCGCAATGCGGGCATTTGGACATGTTTTTCTTGGTAGTCAATTTTGAGCTACACTCCAATCTAAGTGACTAATAGACTCAATTAATCAGCAAAATACTTGATTCGCCGCAACTGTCAACCCCGCAGAGTAAGGCCCTCCTGACCACGTGGGTCGGGAGGGCCTTGTCTTAGCTGTTTTCAGCTATAAACCAACGATTAGTATACGGGGATGATATCCCTTTTTATCATATTCCACTCGCCGGTCTTGCGATCCCACTGACAGTTTGCGAAGACTTTCCAGTCGTCCTTCATTTTCGGCTTGTCAGCGCGGAAATAGTATCCGGGCCAACGAGTCTCGTCGCGGAAAAGCATGGTACGAATGTGGGCTTCCGCCTGCCATGTTCTGTGGACGTTCTCCCAAACACGGAGCAGCTCATGCAAGCTTTCGGCTCCTAGTTTTTCGGAGTCTTCCCTTAGAATGGCCAGAAGGTCCAGACCCTTATTCATCAATTGCTCGTTGGTGGTGAAGTTGGTTGAGACGCCACCGGCGTACTCATCCATGATCTTCTGGAGACGGAACATATACTGCTTCGGACGGATGTAATGCGGATTGGTATCCGGATCCGTAGAAGCATTCTTGCTTTCTTCAAAGAGATCCAGCGGCATAAGAATACGCTTCTTGAGCTCTTCGATCGTAGCTGCATCGACATTGCCAATAGTTGTGTTATCGACGGCGTACGAGCAAGCAGCCTTACCGGCTATTCTGCCTTCGGCGTGAGAGCCGGAGGAGAACTTATGACTGGAGGCACCAGAGCCGTCACCAGCGGTAAACAGACCCTTGACGGTGGTCATATTGGCGTAACCCCAGAAGTACTCCGGCGGAGCGAGATCTTCCGGACCACTGACCCAGGCACCGGAGGCGCCGGAGTGTGAGCCGATGAAGTACGGTTCGCAGGCAGCAATTTCAGAAGGCTTCTCTTCCGGGAACACATCACTGGCTGCCCAGAGCAGAGCCTGGGAGATAGTCATGTCAAGGAAGTCTTCCCAAGCCTCGGACTCAAGCTCTTTGAGTTTCTTTTTCCGCGCTTTTTCATCAGTAACCTCAGCAGAGATTTTCTGGAGAGCTTCCTCGGTCCTCATGTATATCGGACCCTTGCCTTCCATGACGTCAAGCATCATGAGCCAGTTACGGAGGTTGGCCGGTACCGGCTTCACCATACCGTAAGGCTTCCAGTTCTCGAGCTCAGGTCGTCTGGTCTCCATGTAGTTCTCGCCCAAGCCATTGGTGGCGCGGGCTTTGAACAGGAGGAACCAGGCGCCAACCGGACCGTAGGCGTCCTTGAAGCGGACCGGGATGAACCGAACTTCCTGGCAGGTCATCTCAGCGCCGGCTTTGATCGTGAAATAAGCACTGGCGCCGGAGTTGAACGGAGGATACCAGGAACGTCCAAGGCCTTCACCGGTAGAACGCGGCTTGAAGACGTGTACGGCACCGCCCATGACAGCGATCACAGCCTTGGCCTTGAAGACATAGAACTTGTTTTCGCGAACACTGAAACCAACAGCGCCGCAGCAATTGCCTTGATCATCAATCAGCGGCTCGGTGATGAACACTCTCTCGTAGATATTGTCCGCACCGAGTGCATTTTTGGCGGCCTCGGCAACGATGATCTTGTAGGATTCACCGTTGATCATAAGCTGCCAGCGACCTTCGTGAACATACTTGCCTTCGGCGTCTTTCCAGATCGGCAGTCCCCATTTTTCGAAGAGGTGGACCGAGGAATCGACGTGACGGGCGATGTTGGCCACGAGGTCTTCACGGGTAATACCCATGAGATCGTTTCTGACGTACCCAACGTAGTCTTCGATCGTGTTGTTGCCGGAATTGACATCAACATACTGGTTGATAGCTGACAATCCCATGGCAACGGCGCCGGATCTGTCAAGAGAAGCCTTATCGACCAGAGTAACCTTCAGGTTATTCTTCTTGGCCCAGTAGGCTGTCTCAACAGCAGCGCCACAGGCGGCCATGCCGCCACCACAGATCAGTATGTCTGTGGTTATCTCTACTGTTTCGAAATTTGCCATAATTCTTAATCTTCCTTTTCTACTTCACCTTTGGAAGTTCACCGCATTTGGTTGATTCTGGTTCAGTGAACAGCAGCGGGCTCTTCAGATCGTCGGTACCGGTGGGGAAACCACCGTCCGGAACTGCAGAACCTTCCTGTGTGGTACGGATCGGGAACTTGAACCTTTTGAGAGTACCATTGCGGAACTTGACCGTCCAAAGGATGCTGTCGGAAGATCTCAGCGGCGTAACGAGAGCACCGAGCGGTACAAAGTCCGCATAACCGCGGATTTCCATCGCCTGCACCGGGCAGATCTTTACGCAGCACATACACTCCCAACACATCGCTGGATCCTGGTTGTAAGCCTTCATGGTCTTCTTGTCCAGGACCATCAAGTCGTTGGGGCACGCATGCTGGCAAGCTGTCTTGTCCAGCGCTTTACACCCATCGCACTTGTCAGGGATCACATAACTCGGCATGAATTCCTCCTGCTTAGCAGATTGGTCTTTTCACCTGTTAAACTCATTTATTATTGTTTTCTTACTTTTTAACTTTGGCATCGCCAGTTGCGTGGCCATGCATTTTAACCTCAACCTTGTCCTCTTCCTTGATGCCGGCATAGTACTTACGCAGGATTTCAAGGACTTCGGGTCGGCTGAATTCGGCCGGTATGTCACCACCCTCAGAGAGGGACTTGCGAAGCGCGGTTCCCGAGAGGAAAAGGCGATCTTCCTTGGCGTGCGGACAGGTCTTCATGGAAGCCATACCGCCGCACTTGTAGCACCAGAACGTCCAGTCGATCGGCAGCATCTTGCACTCCAGAGCGCCATCCCAGAGCTTGAAGAAGATGTCCTGAGCGTCGAACGGGCCGTAGTAATTGCCAACGCCAGCATGATCACGACCGATGATCATGTGGGTACAGCCGAAGTTTTGGCGGAATACAGCGTGAAGCAGTCCTTCACGAGGTCCGGCGTAGCGCATATCGAGAGGATAGCCGCCGCAAACCACACGGCTCTTGTCGAAGTAATTCTCGACCAGGGTATTGATGCAGTCTACTCTAACATCAGCCGGAATGTCGCCCGGTTTCAGTTTCCCGACTAGTTGATGGATGTACAGACCATCACTCACCTCAAGGGCGATCTTGGCCAGGTACTCATGTGAGCGGTGCATGGGGTTGCGAAGCTGCAGAGCGGCAATGTTCTTCCAGCCCTTCTCTTCGAATATCTTCCGGCTCTCAGCGGGACGCTGATAAATACCCTTGAACTCTTCGGGGAAATAGCTCTCAGAGAGAACCTTCACCGGTCCGGCCAGGTTCCATTCCTTCTGGGCCATCACCATCTTCACGCCCGGATGCTCGGCATCGGTGGTGGCGAAAACGTTCTTGCACTCGAACTCTTTATCGATCTTGTAGCACTCAGTTACTTTCATGGTGCCCATGATCTCATCCGTTTCACCCGAAACCAGACAGAGCTCTTTGCCGGGATCAACTTTCTTATCATGAGACAATGTGATCGGGATAGGCCAGAAGATGCCGTTGGACATCTTCATGTCTTTGCATACGCCCTTCCAGTCAGCTTCTCCCATGAAGCCTTCCAGGGGAGTGAAACCACCGATACCAAGGAAGATAAGGTCCCCGGTCTCACGAGTGGTCATAACGATTTTCGGGAGAGTCTCAGCTCTCTTCAACTCATCCTGACGTTCCTTACCTTCCAACAGGAGGATCTTCAGGGTGTCGCTGCCGTGGGGGGATATCAATCCTGGTTTACCCATAACTTCCGGCCTCCGCTTTCAAGATCTTTGTCTTTGTTGCCCAAAAAAGACCTACTCTCGATCGATTGCACCATGTGCCTTCTGTCACAAGCGCAGCAATCTTGCTGAATTCCAACGAGGTCTATTTTCGGTAGTTTATTTGACTTTATCATGTTACTTTATTCACAAACATGTTGCTGTAAGGGAAACTCCACAGAAAGCAACTTACGTACCTTACGAATTGCGAGAAGCTACTGCCTTTCCTGTTTGGTGTCAAGAGGAAAAGGCCTAATTCGCACACTTATTAGGTCATGTTTTGCATATCCATCGATTCCTATGCCAGCCAATAGGTTAGCCCCGATGTTCTGGCTCAACTCAGCTACGGACAAGCTGTTAGCAGGAAAATCACGATAGGAGATGTAATATGTCTTGTTATTATGGCCGCCTGGACCACCTTGAAGTGACTATCACAAACTGTTACTAAAGAATAGGTACATCCTTGATTTTGCATGATTCGGTGGTCTGTCTGTTATTGTGCATTCCCGTGGTTGCAAAAGAAGAGAAGTTAGTGTCTTCTTGTATGTCCGGATATGCTTCTTGGTCTGGAGTGATCGTAGTATGTCTGAGGGTCAACCGATTGTGAAAAGAGTAACGATTTGGTCTTTACATTTTCCTGCCATGAGACTATTTTCTGCGCTAGTCTCTGGGAATTGCTCAGAGCAGTTACTTTGTTAACGTTCAAGTCGTGGAGTGCGTGCATGGCAGAATTACAACTGGCAAACCCTGATCCTGTGTTTATTCAGGAAGTTAAGAGACTTGGCGGAGATACGCTCAAAAATTGTTACCAGTGTGCAACCTGTTCGGCTGTCTGTAAGTTGTCACCCGAAACCAATCCGTTCCCGAGGAGGGAAATGCTACTGGCGGGGTGGGGCCAAACCGAGACCTTGATAAAAGAACCAAACCTTTGGTTGTGTTATCAATGCAACGATTGTACGACATATTGTCCTCGCGGGGCCAGGCCTGGTGATGTGCTCGCCGCTGTCCGTGTTTTTGCCTATAAGCACTTTTCGTTTCCGTCATTTATGGGGAAAGCCGTAGCCAGCCCGTCCGCGCTGCCATTGCTTCTGTTAGTTCCGACTATCCTGTTACTCGGATGCATGTTTTTGTTCGCTCCCCAGACAGCAGATGGCAGTTTCCAGTTTCTTGAGAGCAACGTGGTGGATTTCAATCTCTTCCTACCGCACAGTTCCATTGATGCCCTTTTCGTGTTCGGTGGTGTCATGATCTTCCTGTTCGCGGGGATTGGAATGGGACGGTTCTGGAAAGGTTTACGCCAACCAGGGCAGGACTACACGCTTGGGTTTGTCAGCGCACTTATACTGACAATCAAAGAGATAATTTCGCATAGCAAATTCCGTGAATGCGAGGCAAGTCATTCTCGGGCAATCGGACATCAGTTACTCATCTACGGTTTTGTGGGCGCTTTTGTGACGACCCTGATGGTCTTTGCTCTTCACTTCATTCCTGAGTACTTGCATTTATGGTTCAGAATTGAGAGCCTGCATCCCTTCATCGAAATGCCGGTCGAGTTTCCTAACCCTGTCAAGATTCTTGGCGGATTGAGTGGTATGGCCATTATCATTGGTTGCGGTTTACTTATTGCCAGGTATTGGGGTACTGAAGATGAATCGAGCAGCTACTCCGACAATATCTTTCTCTATATGATGTTTTTCACCAGTCTGACCGGGATGCTCTCCTGGTTTATCCGGGTGGCCGACATGGCGATGGCCGCTTATGTTATGTACTTCCTCCATCTGGTATGTGTTTTTTATATTTTGTGGTATATGCCCTATTCCAAGTTTGCCCACATGGTATTCCGTACTCTGGCACTGGTTCACGCGAGGATGATAGGTCGTATTCAGTAGTCATGCTTTTCTGCGACGCAGGATAGCAGATTAGAAAACGGAGGCCGAATGACTGCACGAGGTAAGTTCGCAACGACAATCAACTGTATGGACGGCAGAACCCAACTGCCGGTCATTGAGTGGATGAAGGCTACATTCGGAGTCGATTATGTCGATTCCATCACCGAGCCGGGCCCGGACAAGATACTATTCGATGGGAATTCGGGACTTGTGGAGTCCATCAAGAACAGGGCGACTATCTCGGTGCAGGCGCACGGCAGCCAGGTTGTCGCACTTGTGGGACATGGTGACTGCGCCGGTAATCCCGTTCCGAAGGATGTGCACTTTGAGCATGTGAAGAAGGGGATGGAGACCATTCGTTCCTGGGGTTTGCCGGTGAAAATCATCGGGATCTGGCTGGACGACGTTGACTGGCGGGTTGAGCAGATCGCGGTGATTGAGCCTAACTGAAAAATAGTATCGGTTCCCTCTGGAAAAAACGAAGACTGCTGGTGTGCGGCACATGTTTACATGTACCGTGTCATCCGGCAGATGTGGATATCTGACGGACACAGGTATAATAGGAGGAACAGAAATGATAGCGTATTGTGGTTTGGATTGTTCAAAATGTGAAACATATATTGCAACCCAAGAAAATGATGATAATGAAAGAGCAGTAGTAGCTACCAAATGGTCATCTCTGTACAAAGCTGACATCAAGCCTGAACATATAAATTGCGATGGCTGCAAGAATGATGGCCGTAAGTTTTTTTACTGCGAAAATCTATGTGAGATTCGAAAATGTTGCATGGAAAAGAATATAGAAAACTGTGCTATGTGCGATGAATACATATGTGAAGCTCTTTCAAATTTCATTAAGCTTGCTCCATAGGCGGGTGAGGCGTTAGAAAAACTGCGTTCAGAGAAAAAGTAGAGAAGGCTGACAACTCACCCCACCAGATCTTCCTCTGCCACTATGGCGGCTCCGTCAGGCAGGTGAGTCAGGCGTTAGCTCTGCACGTAAGCCACCAACTCAGAAATCATATCAGGAATTGTGTGGGGGCCGGCTTCAAGCGTCACCGGTATGCCGTGCGATCGAATAACCTCTGAAGTTGACGGTCCTATCGAAACCACAGTTGCTTTAGCGAACAGTTTCTGGCGTTCTTCTTCTGTCAAATTCGATGCCAGGGCATTGACAGTTGAGCCACTTGTGAACAGCACCACATCCGGGGGAGATGCAGACAGTTTCTTTTTGATTTCGTCCGTCCACACCACAGGATAAGTTTCGTACGTTTCGATTGGCACCACTTCCGCGCCCGTTCTGCTCAGAGTGTCTTCGACGGTCATGTCAGCCAGATTACCGCGTACACGGACAATAGTGGTGTCGGAGAGTTCCAACTGCTTTGACATCTGTTTCGCAAATGCGGCTGTTGTAGCTTTGGTTGGGATGAAATCAGCCGTTAACGATCTCTCTTTTAACGCGCGAGCAGTACCGGCACCAACCGCGGCAATGCTGTAGGCGGCCAGTCCGCGAACGTCACCCACTTGATCCAGCCACTGATTCAGGAAGTAACGTACACCGTTCTCGCTGGTGAATACCAGCCAGCGTTTGTCGGCTGTGATGTTTCGCAACGCTTTCCAGGCTGCCTCGTTCAATGTCGGTTTTGTCGCGATAGTCGGGAACGGGAGTACTTCCGCACCCAGGTTTCGAAGCGATTGGTATAGTGATTGTGCTTGATCGGCCGGTCTGGTGACCAGGACTCTTTTGCCAAAGAGTGGTTTATCCTCGAACCAGTGCAGCGTTTCCTGCAAGGTGACAGTCTCACCGATAACGAACAGAGCCGGAGGGCGAATCTTACACTCAGTTACTTTTGTGGGCAGTTCAGACAGCTGCGCGCTAATCACACGTTGAGAGGGGAGAGTCCCACGTTCAATGGCTGCCGCCGGAGTATCCGGCGCCATGCCGGAGTCCAGGAGCTTGTTCACGATGCTCTCAATCTCCGCAACTCCCATGTACAGCACGAGAGTGCCGGATCGAGTCTTGCCGAGCCATTCCCACGGTACTTCCGGAGAATCTTCTGTAGCCGCCCTGTGACCGGTGACAAATGTGATGAGTGAGGCCTTGCGTCTGTCCGTGCAGGGTATGCCTGCATACGCCGGTGCTGCTACACCGGAAGTCACCCCGGGCACTATCTCAAAGGGAATGCCATGTTCCCTGAGATACTGTGCTTCCTCGCCGCCACGACCGAAAACAAACGGATCACCACCTTTGAGCCGAACTACTGTCTTGCCATCAGATGCGAGCTTGACTAAGAGGGCGTTGATTTGATCCTGTGGAAGTGAGTGTCTGTTTGCTTTTTTGCCGACGTAGAGACGCTCGGTTTCTGCTGGCAACGTAGCTATGAGTTCGTCCGGAACCAGGTTGTCACATACTACTACATCGCATTGTTCGAGGAGACGTGTTCCCTTGACCGTAAATAGATCAGGATCACCCGGCCCGGCCCCTACGAGAAATACGGTTCCTGTTTTTTTACTACTCTCACTCATCTGAAGGTTGTGCAGATGTTTCTTCCCTGTCAATGATGCTGATGAGTTCGGCTTCTATTGCTTCTTTGTCTTTGTTCTTCAGCAAGGTTTTCCAGTCGGTTTCGAGGAAATCAGCGAAGCAGGCTTCTTTCTTCACAGCGTCACTGCCCCAGTGTTCCTGCACCCTTTTGCGAAAAGCTGCCGCGTAGCGCATCAGAGGGTTCCAGTGTGCGGGAAAAATATTACTCAGGATGACTCGCAGATGGCTGGATACAAACGGCGCTTTGCCGTCGGTGGAGATGGCGGTTGTAAGGCAGTCTCTCCTCAATACGGCGGGGAAGATGAAGTCGCATCGTGACGGGTCGTCCACGACGTTGACAAGAACGCTTGCGGCCACGCAATCATCCCTTACCTGGTGATTTACCCCATCAGCATCACTGGCGGCAATCACCAGGCCGTAGTTGCCGGCTTCGGGAGATTTGTACGGACGTTTTTCAACCGTAATCAAATTCTTGGTGGCATAGTATTCGAGTTTCTCGTTGATTTCGGGTGCCACTACGGTGATTGTGGTTTCGTAGTCGAGCAAAGTATCAACCTTGCGCAAAGCAACGGCACCACCACCAACAACAAGGCAGGTTCGTTGCTTCATCGATAGCGTAATCGGCATGTAAGTATTAGCCATTATCTTCTGACTCCAATCCAGCTTCAGTGCGCCGGGTTATCTTTACCACCCGGCTGACAAGTTTCTGTGACGCTTTCTCAAGTTCAGCCTGCATTTCTGGTGTGAGCTTGCTCAAAAGCGGGGAGATTTCTTCCATACGTATCGCCTCGATGGCACGGCCGTCACCATTGTACACAGGTTCATTCTGTACGTGTTCGTACCAGTTTGTAAATTCGCGCAGGCGAGTGTCTATGATCTCTTCGGCTTGGGGGATGGCCTTCATACGCCGATTCTGTTGGCTTTCCACAAAGCTCTTGATGTCTTCGAGGTCGTACACTTCGTAGGATGCATCCTGTTTCTGGGCGTAGCTGATATCCCGTGGGATCGCAAGGTCCATTAGAATACACTTGTCCTTATTTCGTTTCAGGCTCTGCTGAGACAGCATCTCAGTAGTTATGATGGGTTGCTGCGAAGCGGTGCAACTGATGACAATGTCGGCTTCGGATATGCGGTCGGTCAAACTCTCCAGGCCGCAACTCTCAGCACCGAATTTGGAAGCCAGAAACGCTGCCCTTTCCGGGCTTCTATTTGCGATCGTGAGATGACAGCGCTTCATTCGGGTAAGCTTCATGGCAGCAATGTTCACCATCTGATTGATACCAATAAGGAGGATAGAAGGATCCTGCAGCCCGTTGATCTTGTCTTTGAGCATTTCCACAGCGGCTGTGGCGACAGAGCAGGCTCCTTTGCCCATTTCGGTATCGGACCGAACCTGTTTGCCAACGCGAAAAGCCTGGTGAAACAGTCGGTGAATCACTTTGCCCGTACTCTTGACCGCGCACGAAGAACTGTACGCTTCTTTCAACTGGCCGAGCACCTGGTTCTCGCCGAGCACCATCGAATCAAGTCCCGCCGCTACTCTGAACAAGTGAGATGCAGCGTGAGAGTCCTTCCTCACTCGAAACACGTCCCTGAATGGCGCGATATCAAGATTCCTGCATCGCTTATAGAACTCCCTGACGGAGTTCATTGGGTCCGAATCATCGCCAACAACAAAATAGAATTCCACCCGGTTGCATGTAGAGAGAATCAGGGATTCTCTAAGATCAAGCAAGCCCCCAAGACAACCGTTGGCAATTGGCAACTGGTGCTTTGAAATCTGCAACGGTTCACGCTGCTCAAGCGACGATGTTCTGTGGCTTGCACTGCAAACCACCAATTGCCATCTATTAGGCTTCATAGACTTATTCCCAGGAGGCATTCAGAGACCACGATTCTCAATAAACCATAGCCTGAAGGCCGCCACCAATGATCTCCACGTTATCGAATGAAGCTGCTCGTAACATAAGCGAGGCCTGGTACGAACGGGCTCCTCGCCGGCAGATAATGATTATCCTCCCACCCTGTTCAATCTCGCCGAGTCTCTGTCCTACTTGTCCAAGCGGGATATGTAGTACCGGGATTCCGGTTTCCGCTATCGCTGTCGGTAGAGACGTATTGGCTTTTTCTTCTTCTTCGCGCACATCAAGTATAAG